>NZ_CALFQK010000168.1:0-104605 GCF_937921195.1 uncultured Salinicola sp. | reverse complement strand
CGATCACGACGTCGACGTTCGTGTGCCAGTGCCCGAATATCCAGCAGCGCGGGGCACCGATCTCGAGCATGGCATCGAGGATCTGGCGGGTGCGCGAATGGTCCTCGAGCTTGTCGCGGCGGCGGTTGAAGATCGTCTGCGCGACGCTTTCCGGGCATTCATGGGTGACGACGAAGTCGAACCGCCCCAGGCCGGCGAGGTCCTTCTCGTAGTAGTCGAGGATGGCGTTGCCCTCGATGATGGTCACTTCCTCGTCGCTCCAGTAGTCGACGCCCTCGGAGCGCGAATGCTTGTCTACCGAGGTCGCACCGCCCATGAAGAACATGCTGCCGTGCTCCGGGGAGTGGATCGCCGTGCCGTCCGAGATCCAGTTGGGGCTCTGGGCGCAGCGGGCCGGATCGTCGTGGTTCCCACGGATGAAGCGGTGCCCGAGGCCCATGGCCGGCAGTGGCTTGAAGCCGACGCCGAAGTCCCCGACCTGGATGGATTCGGAGACCTCGTCGGCGATGGCCTGGTAGCGGTCGAACTTGGCGTGCGTGTCACCGATGAAGCGCATGTCGTTTTCCTTTCGCCTCGTGGACCCGACCGTCAGGCTGCACGGGGCCTGGGAGTGTTCTCGTTCGCGTAGGGGTTGCGCCCCATGTCGAGTTCTCGCTTGGCGTAGGGCAGCTGCGGATGCAGGTCGCCGTAGGCGCGCATGGTCTGCACGCGGGCCTCGCCCTTCATGCTCTCGAGGATGCGCTCCTCCGATGCCCCCTGGAGGTGGGCCCGGTAGATGTCGCGGACGTCGAAGTTGCAGGGCGCGTCGTAGCGCAGCCAGTTCGCGATGGAAGCGGGCAGGAGAGCCATGATGGCGTCCTCGAGCGTCGAGGTGCAGGTGTTGGCGCCGGGCGTGTTGCTGCTGGTGCGGATCTGATCGGCCATCGTCTTTTCCTTCTTCGATACGGTTCGAATTGCCTGCGCCCCTCAGGGCTCGTCACGCTGGGTCCAGGCGCATTCGCCGGCTTCGAGCGCACCCTGCGCTTCGTCGGCGCTGAGCCAGTATTCATGCGATTCGCGGCTGACGGGACCGGCTTCGTTGCTGGTGCCGAGGTAGAAGCCGCGCGGGCTCTGCATGACCTCGAGGGGCAGGCGGACGCCCATGATGTCGAAGGCGAGCCTGCCGCAGGGTGTCTTGCTGTCGATCATGGGGTTTTTCCTCTCGTGTGAACGTGTCACCTGGCGAATGCGGGGTCAAAAAAAGAGGACCGCCCGCGGCTGCGAGCGGTCCTCCCGGGGATCTGGTGTCAGGCATAGGCGCGCGCTGCGTGCTTGGGCTTGCGGCTGTAGGCGCCCTTGCCCTTGCGGGCGCGGACGACCTGGTGGCGGAACGCGCCGTGCGCGAGCGAGCCGGCCATGGGGTTGCGGGTCGCGGGGGCGGTGTTCTTCTTGGCCATCTCGTTTTTCCCTTCTCGAACTGGTTTCGAACCTGTCCTTCTCCCGAAGGGTCGCAGGCATCCCTTATCGGGATGCATGCATGTCTCAGTTCCTCGATGCGAGAGAGGTCGTCGTGTCCTTCGGCATCGCCTCGAGCAGCTCGGCCGCGTAGATCGGTGCGGCGAAGGACGTGCCGGTGACCCGTGTGTTGCGTCCGCGCGAGTTCAGGACATCCACGTCGACACCCTGTCGCATGACGATGACGACGTCCTCGCACTCGCTCTCCGAGGAGAAGGAGGCGGGTCGCCCGGCGCGGTCGAGCGCGCCGACGACGTGGACGTTGGGTCCGAGACCCGTTGCGTTCCACGCGGTCTCCGATGTCCGTCCGTCGTTCCCGGCGGACATGACGATCTGGATGCCCGCATCAGCTGCCCGGCGCATGATCTCGACGGTATCCTCTCCCAGATAGCCCTCGATGGATATCTGGATCAGGTCGACCTCCATCTCGGTGGCGAGCTCGATCGATTCTCCGATGGCCTCAGGATCGATGCGGCACATCTCGCCGCGGCAGCCGATGTCCACGCGGAAGGAGTGGATGACGATCGGTCGTGTGACGCGCTCGGCGATGATGCCGGCGACGTATGTGCCGTGTTCCGAGCGGATCTTGGAGAATCGCCCGCGATCGACGAAGTCCGACGCCATGTCGAACTCCTCGCCGATCACGTCCTTGAGGTGGTCTGCGGGCACGATGCCCGAATCGATGACGGCGACCTGCAGCGGAGCGGATTCGGCCTCCTGGGCGGAGACGGTGACGGGAGCGAGCGTGGCGAGCGTCAGCATGGCGGCGCTCAGGATGTTGCGGATCATCGTTTTTCCTCTCTCGTTCCTGTCTCGCACGGACCTCCTCCCGGAGGGCTCACCTTGCCGATGCCAGTTCCGTCGTCGTACGGGAAGGCATCGCTTCCAGAAGCTCGGCCGCGTAGATCGGCGCGGCGAAGGACGTGCCGGTGACCTTGGTCATGCGGCCGTTCGAATCGCGGACTTCGACATCGACGCCCTGGCGCATCACGAGGACGACATCGTCCCGGCGGCTGTAGGAGGTGAAGTCCGCACGGTTGCCGTTGCGGTCGAGCGCTCCCACGACATGGACGTTGGGGCCGAGACCCGATGCCGCATCGGCGGTTTCAGAGCGAAGGCCGTCGTTGCCGGAGGACATGACGATCTGAATGCCGGCTTCGGCCGCTTGACGCATGGCTTCGATGGCCGGGTCGCCGAGGCGCCCGTCGATCGAGATCTGGATGAGATCCATGTCCATCCGAATGGATGTCCGGATCGCTGCGGCGACGGCACCGGAGTCGAGCTGGCACGGATCGTGACGACGGCACCGCACGTCGACGCGGAACGATGTGATCTGGATGGGCCGGGTCACACGGTCCGCGATGATGCCGGCCACGAAGGTGCCGTGTTCGGATCCGATGCGCTTGTCGCCCTTGCGGTTGCTCGCCCGCATGTCCCAGGAAGGACCCATGAGAGGAGCGAGTTGCTCGGTGCGGGCGATGCCCGTGTCGATGACGGCCACCTGGAGCGGTGCAAGGTCCGTCTGCTGGGCGGCGAGCTGAGAGGGGCTGATGGTGGCGAGTGCGAATGCCGCGATGGCGAGGATCTTGCGGAGCATCGTATTTTTCCCTTCCCTGTCCGGTTTCACCGGATCACTCCTTGGAAAGGGTCATGCCTCCGGCGGAGCCTCCGCCGCGTCAGGTCAGCGCTTTCGCCACTCTCGGATTCCCAGAGCCATGCCGGAGAGGGTGGCGAGGATGGCCGTGACCGCGACGATCGCCCATGGGGCGGTCAGGATCAGCGAGCTGTCGACGAGGTAGAGCAGCAGTCCTGCCGCCGCGGAGCAGAGTGCACCGAGCAGGCTGACGAGACTCAGCCTGTCGAGGGTCTTCGATAGGCGGGCCTTTTCCGTCGCGTCCATCTTGGTCGGATCCAGAAGTTTCATCGGGCTGTCCTCTTCTTCATGGGTATTGCGCCTTGTCGCAGGCTTCGGCGTGGATGCGGAGGATGTCCTCCTCGAACCGGGACCAGGGCATCAGATCGGAGTGCTGTTCGATCATCAGGACGATGCGCCCCATCGCATCGAGATGGACCTCCCTGACCTTCGGATCATGGCCGAGCGCGGTCATGTCGACGTAGTGGGAGAGGAGCCTCTCTCCGCGCGCGATCGCGGGACCGTCGGACATGATGCCCAGTCGGAAGGATTCGGGGATGTCTCCGAGAGTGACGAAGGCATGACAGTATTCGAACAGGCCGCGTGGTGCCTGGAAGGAGACGACGAGACGGTGGACGTCGGTCGTGTGATCGATCTCCACATACCATTCCTCCCGACTGAAATCTTCGGGAAGGGTGGCCGGCATCGCTATGTTGAGCGGGTCCCGGATGCCGAGCTGGACGGCCTGGATGATGCGCTTGGCGATGAAGGGCTCGCTACCGAGCATCCGGAGGATAAGAGAACGTTCGAGCGGCCCGATGGAGTAGTCCTCGGCCGGGATGCTCGACCCGTTCTCGCGGACCTTGCGCGTCGGCTTGCGAGGAGGGAGGAAGACCCCGCCGATTGACCGGAGCAGGTTGGGGATCAACGGCCGATCTTCCGCTGGCCCATGACGAGGCGCCAGACGAGATCGCCCGCGCCCGAGAGCACGATGCCGAGCGAGCCGCCGGGAAAGTGGCTCGAGATGTTGGTCGCGAGATCCCAGCCGATCAGCTCGCGGTAGGCATCGGCCCGCTCGTCGTCGGCTTCGTAGCGCAGACGCTGTCCGGGCTTCAGCGAGAGCAGGGCCTCGGCTTCGCGGTAGTCCAGTCCGGCCATGTTCAGGACCGATACGAGATCCGCTTCGGCGTCCTCGAATGCGGCCATGATGGCGTTGTTCAGGGCGATCTCTGACGCGTGGGCATCATCGAACTGCGCGGCGTTCTCGTCGGTGCGGGGGGCGATCTTGTCCAGCCGGGCACGGGCTTCGGTATGACGACGCTGCATGGTCGCCATGTATCGCCAGGTCCGTCGCGTCTCGAGGGCGAGGCCTCGTTTCTCGAGGAGCGCGGTGAGCATGCCGAATCGGTCGAGCTGCTGTTCGCCGAGCTCCTCGATCTCGTCGAGCAGACTGGGCATGTCGGCCATGCGGACCATCCGCGGATAGAGCGCATTGAAGGCGTTGAGCACGACGGCGCGCTCGATCATCTTGTTGTCGGCCATGAGGACCTCCCGTGTTTGTGTCGTTCTTATAGGACGCCTTTATGCGTCCTGCTGGATTTCCGTGATCTGCATGCGCACGTCGCTGCGGTTCACCCGTGCGACGGCGGCCAGGTGGCCGATGTCGCCGGAGATGTCCTCTCCGTCGTTCTCGGCTTCGGCGAGGCGGACGAGCGATGCGCGGAACTTGTCGAACGACATGGTCTTTTTCCCTTCTCGATTTCGAATTCGAAATCATCGTCCCTGTTCGAAGGAGTCTCTCAGGCCGCCAGGCGGTCCTGGTCCTCCTTCATTGCGGCCTCAGCACGACTGGACGGGGGAAAGCAGGTTTTCGTCTCCGCCCTGGTAGCGTATCTCGAAGTAGCGCTGCATGACATCGAACCGGTCGCTCGTGGCGGGGCTGGAGGCGAGGATCTCGGCCAGTTCGGCATCGAGCAGACGCACCGTGCGCAGCATGCTGTCGCGCAGGCGGCTGCGGTCGCCCTTTCCGATCTCGTAGAGCTCGAGTTCGCCGTTGTCGTCCGCAGCGTTCCATGCGGGCACGAAGGCCTCGACGAGATCGACGTAGTTGTCGAGCAGACGGTGGGCGGCGGCGAGGACGAGACGGTCGGTCTGTTCCTTGACCTTCTTGGTCCGCTCGCGGAATGCGACGATGTCCGGATGCGCTCCGTCGAAGAACGTGTCGTTCTCCTGGAGACGGGCCTGAAGGAGCGTGAAGGCGCGGTAGTGCGTGGGCGTCGCGCCGCCGAGGGGCTTGGGTCTGAAGGTCCGGGTCTGCGAAAGCCTGTCGAGGCGCTGCGAGGTCGGCTTTGCCATGCGTTCGCGGATCTGCTGGATGAACTTCGTCAGCATCGGTTTTTCCTTCCTCGATCTGTCTCGCTTCGTCCTTCCTGCCCTTGGGTGTCTTCCGGAGGCGCTGTCGGGCGCCTCCGGGTCGTCGGTGTCAGCCGTGTTCGACGAATCCCTCGGCGAACTGGATGAGATGCGGTCCGGTAAGGCGCGCGCCGTCCGCGAGACCGCCCGTCTTGACGAGGACCTTGGCGAGGGCCTCGGCGAGCATCGCGCCCTGGTCAGGGGTGACATCCTGCACGTCGAGGATGGCGGTGCGGCCGTCCACTTCGATGGTCTTCATGCTTTTTTCCTTTCGCTCCTGCGTGGCGAGGATCCGGGTTTTCCGTGGTTTTCCCGTGTCTGTGACACGGGTGAAGGGGGTCCGGCAGGAGAGACCGGACCCCCTTCCGGGGAAGACTGTGTCGTAGGATGCGATCAGGCGAGACGGTAGCCGTATTGCGCCGCGATCCGCGCCTTCTCGTCGTCTCCGAGGACGCGGCCCGCGTTGGCGGCCTTCGCCGGGGCGTTGTCGTTGGAGGCCTTGCGGGCGCGGTAGGGCAGCGCCGATTCGCTCAGGCGACCGCGGTGCTGGAGGCGTGCGTGGTTGAGACGGGACATGTCTTTTCCTTTCCTCGACTGGTTTCGACCGGATCTCCCTCGAGGAGGTCCTAGTCCTCGCCGAGTTCGTCGATGGCCTTGCCCGCGTTCTTGGCGGCGGCCTTCACCGCGCTGACGGTGTAGGGTTCGTCGCGGTCGGTCGCGATGCCTCCGGCCGTGACGACGTCGGCCACGACGGCCACGGGAGTGGTGACGACTGCGGCGGCGGATTTCAGGAGCTTGTCGAACATGGGTTTCCTTTCGGTGGATGGATGGAGAGGTCGGACCTCACGCCCAGTAGACGTGGGTCGAACCGTTGCGCTTGGCGCAGGCGATGAAGGCGTCGAGACGATCGGCGACATTGGTCATGCTCCGATTGTCGTTGACGGCCTGCTCGAACAGGTCGAGCGGGATGTCCTCCGACGCGCTCTCGCCGTTGAACCGGCCGAGGCCGAGAGCGGCGAACAGACGCGACATGGCGTAAGTGCCGCAGTTGATCTCGACGGTGTCGGCCGGCCAGTTCTCGACGTGCATGTTGGCGGGCCTGAAATCCGTGGGAGCGAAGATGATGCGCAGACCGAGTTCGGCCACCAGATCGAACAGAGCGATGGCATCTTCGCCGTTGTCCAGTCCTTCGAGCACGGTGCGCACGGTGCGGAAGCTGTCCTCGCCGAGGAGACCGGGGCCGAAGCTGCCGACATAGGAGCCCTGGCTGTATTCCTCGTCCTCGTCGCAGACGTAGGTGAACACGGTCTCGCCGTTCGTGAGCTTGACGCCATCGAGGATGCCGGCGATCTCGGTGACGGTCGCGTCGGTCAGTTCGAGATGGCCTTCGGCTGCGATGGCCGTGATCTGCGACCAGTTCTTGCTGGCCCTGTCGCCGGTGGTGCCGTCTTCGAGGATCTTGGTGCTGATAAGGCTGACGGACATCGTCTTTTCCCTTCGTGAATTGATTTCGTAATCGACCTCCCGAGGAAGGTCTCCTGCTCCTTCCCGTCGGCGGGTGTGGATGCAAAAAAACGGGGCCGGATGATCCGACCCCGTCCGTTGTTCCGTCAGCCCCAGGCATCCCCGCCGATGAAGTTCGGACGGGCGGCGTCCACGTCGGCGGAGAGCTGCTCAGCAGTGACGCCGAACTCGGCGATGATGCGGGCGCGTTCTTCGTCAAGGACATCCGGGGGAATCGAACCGGATTCCTCCGAACGGGCGAGGTCATAGGTCGCTTCGCGATAGGACTGAGCCATTTTCCACTCCTTGTCAGTTGGCGCATGCCTGACATCAGGAGATGGCGACCCCGACAGGGTTCGAACCTGCGACCTTCCGGGTCATTACGCCGGACGCTCTACCGCTGAGCTACGGGATCTTTTATTGCGTGATTTTCCTCAGGTCGCCTCTTCTTCCGGAAGGACATCCTGCTCGTCCAGGCTGGCGAGAATGCCGGAGATCGTATCGTTCAGTTCGATGGTCCGTTCTTCCAGTGCCTTCTCGTATATGTCCTCCGCGCACATGTTCCGGCATGTTCCGTCGACCAGGCCGTCGA
This sequence comes from uncultured Salinicola sp., assembly GCF_937921195.1. Taxonomy (NCBI): domain Bacteria; kingdom Pseudomonadati; phylum Pseudomonadota; class Gammaproteobacteria; order Oceanospirillales; family Halomonadaceae; genus Salinicola; species uncultured Salinicola sp. Next base: position 96,971 of record NZ_CALFQK010000168.1, on the reverse strand, counting down.
CCGATGACGGACGCCCGGTCATACCGAGATCCTCGAGTGCCAGATGGATGGACATGCCGCAGGCGAGGTTCCAGAGGAGCGGATTGCGTTCACCCCGACGCTCGGAGTGGCGGAAGAGGATCATCAGGGCCATGAAGGCCAGCATGTAGACCCGTTCTTCGTCGGCATGGAGACCGAAGGCCTCGGCGTTGATGCAGAGGGTGTTTTCCCGCACCCCGATCACCTCGATGTCCGTCCCTTCGATCTCGAGGTCCTTCTGTCGTAGGACTGAGGCCAGCAACGCGTTGTCGGCGGAGAGCGCGGACATCGCGTTGGAGGTCAGGGGATGCGTCTCGAGTGTCTGCATGAAAGGTCCTCTTATGGGGCTTCGATTTCTGAGATGGTGGTCTGCCTCGTGGCTTCCCACGAGAGCCAGACCGTATCGAGTGTCACCCGGATCTGTTCCGGGTCCCTGTGGATGCCGGTGATGGGTGTCGCGTCTATCCTGCTGTCGATCTTGATGATGTCCCCGAGAGCGATCCGCTCATTGTCGTCCAGTCGCGAAGCGATGGACAGGATCTGCGCTTCGGGCAGGCTTCCGTCGGGAAGGATCACCGCCTCGTCGATGAGTTGGATGTGTCCCTGCTTGACCGCGGCAGGCATGATGACCGTAGCCCCGCCGAAGATGTCGCGTCCGTGATGGATGCGGCATCCCATCGCCAGCTTCGTTCCGCCGGAATGCAGCGTGATGAGCGCCGTCCTCGTCTTCAGTCTCGTTCCTTCGAGGGTCTGCGAGAGGATTGCCTCCGAAAGCTCCTCGAAGGGCAGTTCCTGAGGACCGCTCCGATATGCGAGGACGATGAGCCTGCGTGCGTTGGTGCTGACGCGCAGGCTCTTCTTCGTCATTCGTCTCAGGCCGCGATCTTGTCGTAGTCGATCAGCTCGTCGTAGTGCTGCTCGACCCGGGCTTCGGCGCGTGCGACGAACGCGAGTTCGTTGTCGTTAACCGGCGTGAAGTCGCCGGCGCGGTGGGCACGGAAGACGGCTTCGGCGAGCGCGTCGGTCTGTGCGGCGATCTGCTCGTCGTTCTTCTCGAGCAGCGCCTTCTGCATGCGTTCGCAGGCGTGCGAGGGATCGCAGGCGCCGTCGATGATCCAGTGGCCCTGGCATACGGCCATCACGGTCTCGACCATGAGGTCGCAGCCGAAGTTGTAGGCGTCGTTGCGCTTGCGCTGCAGTTCGACGTGGCGACGGATGGATGTCATGGCTTTTTTCCTTTCAGCCTTGAGATTCGAAAGGGACGCTCAGTCCCCCAGGCCTTCCTTCTTTCCCGTTTCGCGGGACTTGGACATCTTGCGCTCGAGACGCTTCGCGTTCCAGACGCGGAATGCGAAACCGATGTCGCCCGTGAAGCGGGCGATCGGATTGGCGATCACGAACGCGATGCCGGTGGCGATGCCGATCGGACCGCCGAAGACACAGAGCGTGGCTGCTGCGGCACCGATGAGGTAGCTCGAAGCGCTCGCGGCCAGATACGGCAGGTATTTGTTGCTCGAGGTCTCCGAGAGCGTCTTCACCATGTGGCGGGTGTGCGCGGTGCCGGCGATCTGGTAGCCGAAGGCCTGGAATGCGACGGTGAGGAGGACGATCCGCATCATGGTGTCGTCCTCGATGAGTGCGGCCCCCAGGGCGGCCGATGCCACCATCATGCTGATGAGGAAGACGACGACGCTGCGCAGCGGGACGTTATCGCCGATGCCGTAGGTGGCAGCGAGCAGGTCGAAGTGGCTCACGGGGCTTTCGATGGTCTCACCGTTCGAAGCGGTGGCGCGGATGCTGAGGCCCATGGTCTTTTCCCTTCAATGACTGATTTCGAACTGGATGAGCATACGCTCGTCCGGAAGGGCCGCTCTCGGCGGCCCCTCCTGTCTCAGAGCTTGCGGTTGGTCAGCGCGACCATCCGGTCCATCCCGAAGGCGATCTCGAACACGATCAGCGGCACGTGCCCGTTGGGCGTGGGGAAGTCGGTGCGCCGCGAGGTGCTGGCGACCTCCCGCCATTCCCCTTCGGGGGTCAGGCATTCGATGTCGATCGTCTCGGTCGAATAGGAGGGCAGGCGGTCGGATTCGATCAGCCGAGTTTCGAGGCGGGTGATCGCCTCGACCATGGCGCGCAGGGCGTCACGCACCTCGGGGACAAAGTCCTTCGAGGTGTCGGCCCGGTAGACGCACTGCATCTCGAGCTGCGTGAACTCGTTGAACCGCAGCTTGGCCGCCGTGGCCCCGTGTTCGTCTCGCGGCGATAGCTCTTCCCCATCTGCCAGACGGCGAGCGGCACCTTGAGATTGGTGTTGCGCAGCAGCTCGACCGCGGCGAGATAGGATCCGTCGGTGGTCTCGGCGCGCATCGCCCACTGCTTGCTCCCTCCGGGAGCGTCCTGCAGCAGGAAGATGTCGTCCGAGGTGTAGGCCGAGCTCATCCGCTCGACCGGCATCATGGTCGGCGCCTCGACCTCCTCGAAGCGCCATGCCGGGTTGATCTCGGCGAGCGTGGTCTCGGCGGTCTCGACCAGCTGGTCCGCGATACGGCGGCGCTGGCGCAGTTCGGATGAGCGCCAGGTGCGCAGCCCGGCGAGATTGTCGTAGAATGCGTGGGACATGGGATCATGCCTCCTCTGTGAGATGTCATCGGGGATTGGTGGTGGATGCCGCCCTCCCGTTGATCTCGCGGGTGGCGGCCTAGATACCTCGTCCGTTCATTCTTCTTCTCCGTTGGCGATGGATCGCCCTTGTAGGATGGTCAGGCGGCGCGGCGCAAGGGGATGGGCATGCCTGCGGCGCGGTGGATCTCCGGATCGTAGTCCGGCCCGTATTTCTTCCACCAGCGCTTGACTTCGGAGCGCAGTGCGAGCGCTGCGAGCTTCGGTGGGATCACGAGGCGCTCGACGCCGAAGGTGTCCTTGTCGATCCAGCGCGGATCCATCAGCTTCTTGTCGTAGGGCTTGAAGATGGCGATCTGGAAGCCGTCGTCACGCCGCAGCCAGATGAGGTCCGACGTCCAGCGCTGGGGCTGGGTCCGGATCGAATCCGCGATCATCAGCGCGGTGCGGGCGTCGAGACGCTCCTGGTCACGGTAGATGATGTACATGGTCTTTTTCCTTTCGACCTGGTGGTCATGATCTGTCCCGATGGACGGATCAACCGCCGATGCCCGCGAATCTCTTGATCTCGGTCCGCACGAGGCCCAGGGCCTTGCGGTAGAAGGGCCGCGCTTCCGGCAGGATTATCGGCACGATGACGAGCGCGATGAGAGCGAGAGCCGCCGCGATGACCACGGCGAGCGGTAGCAGGATGGTCTTGACCGTCCACATTTTCCTTCTCCCTGATGGTTTCGTCCATCATGTCCTCGAGGGAGATTGTCGCATTTTCCGGATGGTCCTCCAAAGGAAAACCCTCCTGCCGGAAGGCAGGAGGGTTCCCTGGGCTCGCGTGGTGGAGGAGGATTACGCGGCCTTGTTCTTGGGCGGGAGCGGCACACCGACGGCGACCAGGAATTCGCCGCCTTCTTCGCCGTCGTCGTTCACGACCTTCTCGAAGAGGACGCGGACCTTGGCGTCTTCGCCGACGACCAGGATGTCGCGGACCGCATCGGCTGCCTTGCCCTGTGCGATCAGGGTGCGCGTGCGCTGTTCGCCGCGGATGTTGCCGGTGACCTTGGCACGGATGTATTCGTCGCCCTTGGCGTTGGTCGGCGTTTCGACGCTCACGACGTTCAGGGTCATGTTGTAGGCCTTGCGCGATGCGTTGGTCTGTTCGGTCATGTCGAAGATGTTCCTGTCACTGTGTTCCGGTGACCGCGTTCACGATTGCGGTCAGTGGCGTTCACGATTGCCACCCGGACGGGGTTGGTGCTTCCCTGCTGACCGGAGATATTTTTTCCCTCGGCCTATCAGGGCGAACATCCTTCATTCCCCTTCAGGATATGGTGGGACTTCGCCGGGTTCGGTCGACAGTCTTATCTCCTTCACGGTCACGGCGTCCTTCGCCTTGAGGGTCTCCGTGTTCCCTCTCTCGACGGGGGAAAGCTCCCCGGCCTCCTGCCTGACCTGCGTCATGGCCTCGAAGAGCGTCCCCCTGATGCGTCGGTATCCGTCAGGCGCTTGGCACAAGGGTCGCAGATGGGTGTCGACCCCGAATACTCCGTCCTTCTCTGCGGAGACGACGGGCCTCGCAGCGTCTCTATTGGCCGTCCTTGATTGCTGGACGTGGATGCCCTTGGTGCAGTCGAAGTCGACGATCGCGACCGTGTAGCCGCTCTGCGGCTCGACGCGTACGATCCGCTGCGGACCTTCCGTTCCGCTGACCAGCAGGGGCAGTTGTGCGGACCCCGGGACCACGAACCAGTTGGCAGGAGCCAGCATCGCGGCATCCCGTCCTGGGCGGCTCGTGCTCGACGCGACGATGTCCTCAGGAGTGACGGTCTTCTCCTGACAGGAGGTCAGCATGATCGCGCAGGCCATTGTTGCGCATGCGGAAATGTATTGTCTCATTGTTGACCTCTCTATTTAATTGTAGGATGGAGGACCAGCTTTTTTGTGCGGGCCGTCGTGCGTCCGCTCCATGGATGCAGACAGGGAAGGTAGACGATATGGTAAGGACACGGAAGGCGGCACTGGTCGCCGTATTGATGGGGACGTCGTTCTTCTCGTCCTCGGTGATGGCGCAGGAAGTGATCATGCGCCGGCCACTGCCGGTGACGGTGGGACAGCCAGGGGATCCCCTTCCTCCGTTGGACCCCTCGGACTGCCCGGCGGGTCACACCTGCGTCCCCGGCGACCCCGATCTTCCGCCGAACCCGAACCCGATGGAGATGCATGGATGGGACGTCGAATGCGACACGGTTCCTCCAATGGCCACGTGTGTCAGGGTCACTCCGGGGGAACCGGGGCCGGACGGTATGCTCGAGCTGATCACGACGAATGTCGACGATGATGCGTGCATGCGTCCGAACAACGATCCGAACATGAGCGCGGCGCTCATGGACATGATGGGATATGCGCCGGCGGGCCAGACGGTCGACCTCACCGAATTCTGCGAAGGCGGAGGCCCGGGCGGACCGGGCGGACCGGGCGGACCGGATGGCGACTTCGATCCGGACACGACCGCCGTCGGCTGGTATCGCAACTGTGCGCCGCCGAACTACGCGGTGTGCGAGAGGATCTCGGTGGAGGAGGATACCGGATACTTCATGTATCAGACGATCCCCTCCAGCGAGTGCGATGCGGCCATCGGCAACCAGACCGTGGAGCAGCTCAATCTGGTGAGCGCCTCGGGCGACCTGCCTCCCGGCGACTATGATTTCGAGGCCATGTGCGACGGCGGGGGTCTTCCCGGTCCCGGCCCCGGCCCTGGGCCGGGACCCGGTCTTCCGGGTGATGACGACATTCCGGGATTCGGCGACGATCCGGATCAGCTCGTCGGCAGCGGTGATCCGCCGCCCTGGGGCGTGGTCGGCTTCGAATGGGAGGTCGGCGAGTGGCAGGGCACCGCTCAGTGCGGCGAGGATGCGAACATGACGCGCCAGGTGTCCTGCGTGGCCCTGCGCTTCGCCGGCGGTGGTGAGATCGGCATGTCCCCGCTGGATGACGGCATCCGTCAGGCATCCTTCGGTGGCCAGTCCTTCGCTCCGGGAAGCGGCGAGGCGTCCTTCGTTCCCGCGCAGTTCCTGCCGGGCATGGGCCCGGACGAGATGGAGCGCATTCCCGTGTCGCCGTCCTATTGCCTGAACGAGGCCGGTCCGCCTCCGCCGACCGTCTACACCGGGACCGAGGCCGACTGCGGCTATACTCCCGTCGTGACGCAGGGACAGTGGATGAATCCCTACGGCGGTTCGACGACCTGCTCGCAGGACGCGATGCGTCAGAAGATCATGACCTGCATGAACAGCAGCGGCGATGTCGTGGATCAGGGCTACTGCCTGTCCGACCTGCGTCCTGGAGGGAAGTTCGACGAATCGGTCCTCCAGCCCGAGTTCGGCAACTTCTCGAGCTGCTCCTACTCGTGGGAGACGACCGGTTATTCGGCAGGATGTCATCCCGCGGGCCAGCCCCAGTCCACCGAGCAGGGTCCGGTCCACTACTACGAGATGGACTCGGAATGCCGCCGCGAGGACGGGATGATGGTCTCCGATTCGCAGTGCGGTTCCAAGCCGCAGGTCGATCAGTATCAGGCGGTGGGATCGTGCAACAAGACGTTCGACCAGAGCGTCTACAACGGGATCTGCCCCGCCTACAAGCCGGGGAACTACACACAGAAGGGCGCCTCCGATCTCCCGAACTGGCGCACCGTTGTCTTCGCCGGGTCGATGTATCAGGGTGGTCGTCAGGCGTGCGTTGACGCCGGATCGACCTGCTGCGAGCAGCGCTGGAACGACACGCTGAAGCGCACCGAGACGGTGGGCAGCAACCAGCCGGTGGCCCGTATGACCGATTACTATACGGGCAACGGCTACCGCATGGACGACGGTGACGGTCCGAACGTGCATTACGGGACCTCCACGTGGTCGGACGGGGAATGGCACAGGGACTACGGCATTCCCGAGCGGATCACGGGATCCAAGTCCGGCTACACCTGCAACCTGCCGGTCGGGACGATCACGGGGTGCAACGCCTCCTTCGGCTGCACCACGGAACCGGTGGAAGGCGGTCCGAAGATCATGAAGTGCGATCCTTCGACGGCCCACTGGAAGTATGACAACCAGCACCGTGTCCTCACCCAGGGTGCGTCCGGCGTCAAGTGGGAGCCCAGCTCCTATCCGGACATGGGCAACTGATGCTGTCCGTCGCGTCCGCGATGCTGCTGGCCGCCTCCCAGGCGGCCAGTGGCATGCTGCCGGTGGAGACCCCGGTCGACATCTCGCAGCCCTCGGAGGAACAGGAGAAGCCGCGTAGTGCGAACTGGAGGTTCCACGACCTGCAGACGCTCGCGTTCATGAAGATGGATCTCGATCACGACGACATCGTCACCGATCGCGAGCTGTGGAACTTCTACACGCGGCGCTACTCGATGGCGGACATGAAGCCGAGTGCCAGACAGGCGGTGGTCCGTTCCTCGATGGTGCGGTATATCCGCGCCTATGACATCGACGGGTCCGGGGATGTGTCCTTCGGGGAGGTCGTGGACGGCGGTGTCATGGGGGCCGCTCGAAGCGAGAGGGCCTCCGGTCCGCTTACCTGATCGCTCAGAGCAGGTTCCATCTCACTTCGGGGAAGTGCTCGACGGTCTCGATCAATGCCTCCTCTCGACCTTCGCTATCGTGCCGCAGGTAGATGTCGAACCGCTCCTTTTCGTTGGCGTAGCTGATGCGCTCCCTGCTTCCGAACTGGAAGCCGGGAAGGGGTCGCATGAGCTCCGCCTCGATGTGCTCGATCAGGTCGCTCTGCGTCCTCCTGCGCGCTTTGTGACAGTGGAGGACCTGGAACTCGTAGCGATGGAAGGCGCTCCGACCCTCCTTCAGGGGGTAGGTGCTGCGCCTCATGGACGACAGACAGGGAAGATGCGGCGAAGTTCTCGCGTCGTTCGTCGTTTGCCCCGTCATGACCCGATGTTCCATTCCCAGGCGAGCGGGTCTCCGTCCATCACGAGGACCCCTTCCTTGCCGAGCCGGTCGCGGATGGCGTCGCCCGCAGCGTAGTCGCCGTTGCGCCTGGCTTCGTGGCGTTCTGCGATCAGACGCTCGATCTCGGCCTCTTCGATCTCGGTCCCGTCAGGGCGGATCCGCAGGTCCTCGCGGGTGAGTCGCATGAGGCCGAGTCCCAGCATCGCATCCATCCGGTCGACGGCTGTCCGCCTCGAGGCGGCATCGGTCTTCTTGGCCGAGAGGACCTGTTCGAGTATCACGATCGCCTCGGGGGTGTTGAGGTCGGCGGCCATGGTGTTCTCGAAGCGTTCGAGCATCTCGGAGATCTTCTGATCCTCCACGTTCGCGGGTCCGCCGGCAGGCAGGCTCCCCGCCTGCATGACCATCCGCTTGAGACGAGTGGTCGCGGCGCGCAGGCCATCCCAGGTGAACTCGAGTTCGCTGCGGTAGTGAGCCTGCAGGATCATCAGGCGATAGGCGCGGGGGTGATGTCCGCGCGCTGTCAGGGTCGCGAGACGCAGGAAGTCGCCTTTCGACTTGCTCATCTTGCCGGTCCGGTCGACGAGGAAGTTGTTGTGCATCCACATCAGAGCGCCGGTCGATTCCGCATCCGTGCCGCCTCCACCGAGATGAGCCTGGTTCTGGGCGATCTCGTTGGCATGATGGACCTCGCGGTGATCGATGCCTCCGGTATGGATATCGAAGGGGAAGCCGAGAGCCTCGCTGCTCATGACGGAGCATTCGATGTGCCATCCGGGAGCGCCGCGGCCCCAGGGGGAATCCCATTCCATCTGCCGGCTCTCTCCCGGGGCGCTCCTGCGCCACAGGGCGAAGTCGGCCGGGTTTCGCTTGCCCTCGACGGTCTCGATTCGTCCGTGGGCATGGCTCTCGTCGGTGCAGCCGCCCGAGAGGCGACCGTAGGCCGGAACGGTCGAGGTGTCGAAGTAGAGACCGCTCTCCAACTCGTAGGCGTGCTTGTCCGCGATGTCCGAGATAAAGGCGATCATCCGCTCGACGTAGTCGGTGGCGGTCGTCCACTGATGGGGCGAACGGTTGCCGATGGCGGTGAAGTCCGCCTTGAAGGCGCGGGTATAGTGCTCGGCGATGTCCCAGATCGAACGGCTGCTTCCGGCGGCGGCCTTCTCCAGCTTGTCCTCGCCCTCGTCGGCATCATCGGTCAGATGGCCGACATCGGTGATGTTGATGATATGGGTGAGATCGAGGCCGGACGCGCGCAGTGTCCGTCCGAGGACGTCGGCGAACACATAGGCACGCAGGTTGCCGATGTGCGCGTAGTTGTAGACCGTCGGACCGCAGGTGTAGATGCGGGCCTCTCCCGGTCGAACCGGATCGAAGGTCCGTGTTTCACGGGTGAGCGAATCGAACAGTTCCGGAAGCCTCATCTCTTTTTCCTTCATCGCGTCTGCTCGGAGAACTCCGTCTCCTCTCCTGCTCTAGGTCCGACGAGGAGGATGGAACCCCGCTGGTATATGACCGGCTCCTCACCCGCCGCCCGCCGTGCCTCGAGATCCTTGATCGCGCGTGCGGAGGCCGATGACGGTCCCATGATCGTTGCGGTCCGGCGCACGACTTCCTCGTCCGCTTCCACCACCTCCATCCCGTTGGCTCGTGGCATGTCCTTCTCCTCAGACGACATAGGGGATGCGCTGGCGGAATCCGCCTTCGCGCTTGCGATCGGAGATCCACCCCATCAGGGTGATCATGAGATCGGGGTCGTGCTCGCGCGGATCGAACCGGTATCGAAGGATGTCGTCGATCAGTTCGATATGCTGCGCCGCGATCTCGTCGCGACCGCACATGCAGTCCGGTAGGCGTGCGTTCTCGAGGATGATATCGGGGACGCCCATCTCCTCGCAGGCGCGCATGACATCGCTCTTCCAGAGCGAGCGGATGGGCTGCATGGAGACGGCGTTGGCGAGGACGGAATGCTTGCCGAGCGCGTGCTCGGTCGCGTTGATGGTGCCCGCGACCCAGTAGCGTTCCTCTTCGGGTAACGCGGTGATGTGCGACCCGTCATCGCTCAGGATCACGGCGTTGACCGAACGCAGTTGCAGGTCGGCCCAGCGCTGCTGGTCCTGGTTGCCGCCGAGCGGTTCGACGACCATGATGTCGGCCTCCGGATGGCGCTCCTGGAGCCATGGAAGGGCGAGAAGCTGGAAGGCTCCCGGCTTCTTGGCCGGATCGGCGTAATGGATGCCGACGAGGCGGTAGGGCGTGCCGAACTTGCCCTGTGCACGCTCGAGAGCGCTGGAGAGGACGGAGAAGGCGACGATCGAATCGGTGCCGGAGAGTCCGATCATGAAACCGGGGACCGGGGTCTGGCTCATGCCGATCTTGTCGACGAGACGGTTGATGACGGCATCCAGCCGCGCGGTGATGTCCAAGGTTCTCTCCTTCAGCGCAACAGGCAGATGCCGTTGCCTTCCATGATGATGCCGTGTCGGCGCTCTACGTCCTTCAGACGCTCGATCTCGTCCTCGCCGTTGTTCGTTGTGCGCAGCGTTTCGAGACGCTGCTCCTCCTGACGCATCTCGGGATCGTCGTGCGTCACGATGGTGCGGTAGTCCTCGTGGAGCGCGGAGCGGTTGACGATCGTGACATCGGGCATGAGGATGGTCGCCTTCTGCGCCGAGCGTGCGAGATCGAGCATGGCCTGGTTGGCGACGATGTTCGCCGAATGGACGCGGATCTCGACCAGGCGCGGCAGCGCCGTCGGGGCGACGACGGGCGTGCCGAAAAGCTCGGCCATGATGTCGCGGCCCTCGGTCTCGAAGCCGAGGTCATTGTCGAAGGAGAGATGGGTGATCAGGTGCGCGTTGGCACGGATGACGCCGAAGGCCGTCGTCGGATCGCGCACGATGACCCATTCGCCGGCCTCGGAGGCGAGCGGCATGCGCTCGTCGTCGATGAAGATCCTCATGGCGTTTTCCTCATGATCATGGACACGGCCACGGCCAGGGTGGGCAGGAGGGTGACGAGACCCAGGATGTGGAAGTGCAGCTCGTAGCCGTCGTCACCGGTGATGGCGAGATGGACGATCATGGCGATCATCAGGAGCATCCCCCACAGAGACAGGGAGAAGCATGCTGCGGACCTGTCTCCCTCCATCCAGAGGCGCCATGGACTGAGTGCTCGCCTCATCCGTAGACGGCCTTGGCCACGGCCTCGCACTTGTCGAGGTCGAGACGGTCGTCCGTGCGGATGCCGCTCTCCATGTCGAGCCAGTGCGGGCCCGAGGAATCGACCGATGTCAGGACCTCGTCGATGTTGTCGGGCGAGATCCCGCCGGCATAGCCGACGAGACGGTCTCCGGGATGCTTCGGCCAGGCCTCGGGAGGCCGTCCGATGCCGCCTGATCGGTCGAACAGAATCGCGACGCCCTCGTCCTCGGGGAATTCGAGTTCGCGCGTCTGCATGATGCCGGTGAGCATGTGTCCCGCCGCGAAGCGGGCTATGCGGGCGGGATCGGGCTTGCGGCTGTTCACCTGGACACGCGTGAAGCGGGCGAGATCGAGGGGCAGGAGCGCGTTCTCCATGACCATCTTCGAGTATCCGCCGCACAGATGCGCGGACTTGACGACAGGCACCTCGCGGAACCGGTCGATCACGTCCATGGAGGGGTAGCGTGGCTCCTCGCCCTGGCGATCGGGCGAGAAGAGCACGCCCCACTCGAGAGGGAAGCGTCGCGAGAGGTCGAGGACACGGTCGAAGTCGGTCTCGGCATCGATACCGGTGAAGGTGAGGAAGTGGGGTTTCATGTCACGTTGTCCTTCAGCTGCGAATTGCGCAGGCGCCGGGTGACTGACATCAGGCGCACGTTCGTCTCGGACGAGGAATCGTAGGCCGTGGTCAATGCCTCCACCTGTGCGGTGACGTCCTTTCCTTCGGCGGCCTGATCGACCGCCTGACGGAGCAGGGTGGCGAAGTTGGAGCGCAGGGTCTCGTGCGCTTGCGCGTGTTCCTCGTCCGCGGCGATCAGTTCGTCGCTGGAGAGGATCCGGTATCCGAACTGCTCGCGCACCTCGCTCATGTGGCGACGCGCGGCTTCGCGGCGCTCGATCGTCTTCTCGTTCATGCCGCGCGGCTCCGCCATTCACCGTCGATCTTCTCGACCAGCGTGGGGACGTCGTCACCCATGAGGTGTTCGGCGATCGCGGGTTCGCGGCGCATGACGGCGACCGGGGTCCCGATCTCGAGCGGCATGTCCTCGGTCCAGCCCTCTCCGACGATCATCCAGCCGCCCCAGGGGAAATTGAGGCGTCCGCCGTCGTAGCCTTCGGGCTGCGGATGGCCGTTGGTCGCGCGAGCGGGGGCCATGTCGTCGTTCCAGACGCGCGCATCGACCCAGCAGCGATGGAAGACGCGGTCTTCCGTGACGTTCGTCTCCTCCGGGTCGTCCTCGCGGTCGGTCTGGATATCGATGATCGCGAAGCGGTCGAACTCGACCTCCTCGCCGTGGACCATCTCGAGGAAGGCCGGAATGTTCGTGAGGGTGCCGAGGAGCTTGCTCCCCCGCGTCTCGGTCACGTATAGCCACATGCGTTCGGCGCCGTCCTGGGGGTCCGGCGCCTCGAAGATGATCTGGACCATGTCACCGGTGGCGACTGCGTCCTGACGTGCCTCGCACGGCATGTAGAACGACCATGGGCTCTCCTTGCGGGTCGGCCGGGGATCGCGGATTGTGTAGCGCTTGGTGTCGGTCATTTCTCGTTCCAGTACTTGAGTGTGCCCAGGATCGAATCGACCCAGGCGCAGAAGGCGTCTGCGTGCTTCTTCTTCTCGAAGTAGAAGCCGAATTCCTCCAGCTTGCTGTTCGGATCGCACGACCAGCCGGGAGCATTCTCGTCAAGCCATGCGATCGCGTGCCGTGATGGCTTGGCGATCTTGCGACGGTTGTCGTAGCGGAGCTTCTGGAGCTTCGCGGCGAGTTCCGGGTCCATTCCTTCGTAATGGACCGGATCATCCGGGATCTCTCCGGCGGCGTATTGGCCTTCCGGTGGCATCTCCTCGTAGGCGAGGAACTGCTGGGCAGGGGTCAGGATGCCGTGGATGTAGCCGAACTTGTCGATGTCGGTGCTGTAGCGACTGATCGAGACCATGCATGGGAACGTGTGGACCTTCGTCTCGCCTTCCTCTTCGGTGAAGTAGGACCATCCGTTGCCGAAGCAGACGGTCAGACCGTGGGGTTTCTCGTGGAAGCGGCTCATTGGTCTTTTCCTCCCATGGATTCCTTGCGCACGGCGGCCTTGGCGAAGATCTCCTCGACCTTCCGGATCGACTCGATGCCGGGCAGTGCCACCGGATCCAGCTCGAGCGGCTCCATGGGTGTCATGACGAAGTCGGCGACCATGCCGGCCGTCTTCCCGTCGACGCCTGCTCCCGTCATGTGTGCGACGATGTCCTGCCTGTTGATCGGCTTAGGCTGCGCGAGCCGGTAGATGGTGTAACCCGGATGGCCGGAATGACCTTGCGGGAATTCATCACGGGTGACGACCTCGCCCGACTCGATCATCTGGATCATGGCATCGGAGAGGTCTTCTCCGGCACGCTGGGCGATCTCCTGGCGCGTCGTGCCGCCCGTCTGTTGGAGGACCGTTCGGATGGCGCGCTTGTCGCGTTCGAGCTGGGTCATGATGCTTTTCCTTCGGATCGTCGATTTCGTGGGAACACCGTCCGGGATCAGATGTCCAGGACGATGCCCTCGCGTGGTTGTGAGACGCCGAACTCGATCACGCCGTTCGGCTTGCGTCGGACGCTGGTGATGGTCCGGGTGTCGTCTTCCAGGAGGGAGCTCCCGATGACTTCCCCGATCCTGCGACCGATGCTGGCTTGGATCGCGGCCTCGGGCTGATGCTTCCGTCCTCCGGAAAGCGTCAGCGTGGTCCCCGAGAAGACCATGTCCTCCTCCCACGTGGAGAATCGCAGGTCGATCAGGTTGCAGGACCGCACCAGATGTCCGTAGACCCTCATGCTGGCAAGAGGTCGGATCTCGACCTTGTTGGCATCCTTGGTGCCGTCATCTGAAAGCATGGTGCGAAGGCACGGGCCTTTATAGGCAGTGCGTATAGCTTCTGCAGCAGCGGCAGTCGCGATCACCGGGCCGCACAGCGCATCGCGCCGTCCGGTGCCGACCTGACGTGAGTACTGGTCGAAGGTCCAGGCGAGGAGCCTCAGGTCGGTGAGGGGTATGTTCCCTCCCTCGACGGTCCAGAGCGGCACGACCTTGCGTCCCCTTGCGTCCACGGTCTCGATCCCGACACCGGCCGGAGTGGCGGAGCGCTTGCTGCGACGGGTGGCCGCTCGGCCGCACTGGTAGATGTAGGGCATCGGGAAGCCGGCGACCTCCGCGGCCTTCCTGCGGATGACGCCGAAGTCGAGGTCGCCATCGTATTCGAGGCCGTAATCGTCCCTGGCTCTCACGCGCCCGTCGAGGAGGTCGGAAAGGGATTGCTTCAGTGCGGTGATGCGAGGCAGCCAGGTCTTGACGAACGCATCCTTCCGCACGACCTCCCCCGGCATGGGATCCGGATGAGGATCGAGGGTTCCGTCTTCCATGCTCATGCCTTTCCGGTGTTTTCCATGGGGTGGTCCAAAGAAAAAGGACCGCCCCATCGGGACGGTCCTTCCTGCTCTGGTCGAGGGTCGATGATCAGGCCGCGGCGGACAGCGCCGTGTTGTCGTTCGCGATGATGCCGTAGCGCTGCTCGATCGCCTGTGCATAGGCGTCCGTCGCGGAGGCCAGGGCCGTCTCCTCGTTTGCCGCGCTGCGCGCCTCGCGGCGGACTGCAGCCTGCGTTGCCAGATCGAGGTTGTGCTGGGAGTGGGCTTCCATGCGGGCGGTCTTGGCAGCTGCGGCTTCGGCCTTGCGGGCCGCGTTGCGCTGTTCGTGGGCGATCTGCTTGGCGGTCTTGTCCATGGTGTCGTCTCCTGCTCGTGAAGCTGATTTTTCCTTCCCCGTCCGGGGAACGCCCTTCACTTCACCTCGACTGGATCTCGGTATCGGCCGGATCTGCCTCCAGCCGTGTTCCCCCGAAGGATTCCGCAGCGATCGCACTGAGGGCGATGAGGATGGCGGTGACGAGCAGCACCATCCGCCATTCTTCGCGCGGATCGTCGTTTCCGCGCAGCTGGTATCCCTCGCGGTCGATCACGGGCGTCTCCGCCCAGGGGTCGTCGTTCATTTCGCTCAACGCACTGTCTCCGTGGTATGGATGAAAGCGACGCCCGGCTTGTCGAAGCCGAGGCCGCGGATGAGATGGAAGCCTGATTCCCGGAGGGCCATGACCTTGCCATAGCGGTCGTTGGGACCGTCTATGAGAACGTGCTGGCCGGGCCGGGCATCTGTTCGCAGCTGATACAGATTACCGCTCATTCGCGCTAGCTCCTTTCTCGTATTCGATCGCGTCTTTCAGGAACAGAGAGACCCTTTCCATGATCTGCTCGTCAGGCGCCTCGATGCGGACGAGCATCAGTGGCTCGAGCATGGCGCGATCCATGTCGACCGCCATCCAGGCGGTGATCCTGGCGCGGTGGGCGTGGAAGGGTTCGTGGGTGACCCGGATGTCCATCGGGTCACCGAGCCGGTCGAGCGTCTCGGCCGAGCCGATCGCGAGGACGGTCACGTATTCACCCCGCATGCGTCGGTGGATCTCGCCGAAACCGGTCTTCCGGGCGACGAGTCGTCCATCGAGGAACAGCCGCGCGAGAGCGGCCATTCCGTTGGTCGTCGCGCCGTTCTCGTATTCCGACGCTCCCATGTAGTCGAAGCCGAATCCCCTGGTCTCGGAATCGACGAGGCGTTGAAGTAGCATGCGGTCTCTCCCTCAGGCGGCCTTGCGGGCGTTTCTCGTGCGTTCGTGCCGGTCCATCCTGTCGATAAAGACGGCGAAGGATGTCTGCGCCTTCGTCGTGAGCGAGACGTTGTCGACCCGTCGGTCGAAGGGATCGGGCGTCCTCTCGATGAAGCCGTCCTTCTGCAGGAGATCGAGATGACGGAGCGCGGTGGTCGCAGCGACGCCGGATGCTATGCAGACGGCGCTGACGCGCGCCTTGCCGTTGGCCTGGATGTCCATCAGCATCCGCCATTGCGGCTCGGTGAGAGGGCCGAAGGAATCCTCGCGCATCTGGTAGCTAGAGATGAGGGTAACGATGTCGATCATGCGGCGATCCTTTCCGGTATGGGGCCGAAGAGATCGTCGAGGTCGACGAAATCGTCGTTGTCGCCGCGACCCTCGCAGATCATCTCGAGGATAGGCAGGCTCTGTGACTTGATGCTGCGCTCGCCCTTCGGTTCGGCTTCGAAGCAGATGCGCGACTTCTCGCCGATCTTCTCGCGCGCGTAACTCATGAGGCCGGTCGCGTCGTTGATGTCGGCGAGCATGGCCATCTCGCGTACGTCGCCATCGCCGAAATCGACGGTGACGATGATCGCGTCCTCGTCGCGCGGACGGCAGGCGGTGACGGTGCCGTCTACCCATTCGAAGCTGTCGGAGAGCGTGCGGAAGTCCTCAGGAGCGGCATACGCGTCCTCGAGCGACATGGCCTTCCAGCGGACGAGATCGGTCTTCTCCAGGCGCAGGTGCCCGACCCATTCATAATAGCCCTCGGTGCCGGGGACGTAGAGGGAGAGGCTGGGATTGACCGACATCGCGTCGTTCACGACCGCGACGCAGCCGCGCAGGCTGCCTTCCGGGGTCGAGAACCAGTTGCGGTCGATGATGTCGCTGGCCCGGCGGTCGTTGAGACCGAGACGCGTCTTGATCGCGCGACGCAGCTGCTTGGTGGCGGTCTTGGTGAGCATCTCGTTTTCCTCTCGGTGACTGATTTCGCTTGGCTGATGCCGTCAGGTATCGTCGGAGGCGCTGCGTCCGCGCGCGCTCCTGGCTTCACTCTTCTCGAGAGCCTCGATGATCCTTTCCAGCGCCGATTCCACGAGCCGCAGAACGAGGATGATCGAATCGAGTGCTCCGAGGATGAGCATGACGCCGATCGTCGCGATAGCGATCATCAGGGAAACCGGATTTCCGCCGAGTGCGGAGCCGAGGACGTTCAGGACATCTTCCTGGGCACCCCTGAGGATGATCGTCACCGTCGTGATGAAAACCCCGATGCAGAGCCACTGCAGAATGTCCGAATGGACATGGGGGATGTTCATGCGGGCATTCTCGGGACGGGGTTCGGGTGTCATCTCGTTTTCCTGTGGAAGGGGAGGGATATCCGACCCGGTCGCACCCGCGGCGTCCCCCGCCCAGAGCCGGTAGGTGTTCATGCCATCCGGATGGTGGTCTCGTCCGCGCGTAGGCGCCGGGTCGGAATTAGGCTGGTCAGGCGCGCAGGCGTGACCGGGTGTCGGTGGGCCGTTCGTCGACGGAATCGACGGCGATCATGATGCTGCCGCCGACGAAGTCGTCGTGGGGCGAGTTCAGATTGGTGCCGTAGCCGATCACGTCGATACCGGCCGCCGTTAGCGCGCCGACGGTCTCGGTGATGTTCGTCATGTTGGGAGCACCGGGAAGACGGATCGTGCGTGCGCCGTCGTCATCGACGTGGACCGCGCCGGTCGCGTGGCCGGACTTGCGCAGGGTCTCGATGATGGTCGCGTTGATGAACATCTTTTTTCCTCCATTCATGCGTATCGCATGCATGTCTTGAGGAGGAGCCTTCTTTTCCCGCTGCGGCGGCATGCGAGAACGGTCAGAAGGAGAACGTGCAAGCATTCCCGATCTGACCGTTTCACATTCGGATCATGTCCTGATGGCGTTCCTGTCGATCATCCGCCCGGGAGCACGGTGCGGTGATTTCGACGGACGGTCCGCCCTGTCGTCGGACCGTCCCTGCGTCGGTCTCTCCCTATGGGAGGATCGCTCGCAGCGGCGGTCCGCTTTCCTGAGCCCGTCGTCCGGGTCGGCGCCTGCCTCCCGCGTGAGATGGGAGACCCGCGTGGACCTGATGGTCGAGGGGTTCGGCCCCGTCCTTGTCGGACGAGTCGCTTTCGCTGGAAGATGTGAGGACGACTCTCACCGGACGCTCATGGCGTCTCGCGTCAACGCACACCGATGTCCTGCCCCTGCGTCCCCGGGAGACGGTAATGGGCAGGACCGGTCGGTCCCTGGGCGGGCACCTCCCGTCACGCCCCTGGTCGGATCGCTGCAGGACGGATCCTGCTACCGCCGATGAGCGTGACCGTGGGAAGAGCCCGTTGATCCGTGCGCTGACGGGAGACGCCGCCCCTCGCGGGGCGGCGGCCCGTAGGCTCGCTTAGGCGGCCTTCTGTTCCTTCGGCTGCGGGAGGCCGACGACGGAGAGGAACTCACCGCCGCGCTTGCCTTCCTCGGTGCCGGGCGCGTTCTCGAAGAGGCAGCGCAGCTCGAGGTTGTTGCCCTTGCGCAGCATGCCCGAGATCAGCTCGGCCGCCTTGCCCTGGGCGACCACGGTGCGCGTGCGGAGCTGGCCGCGAAGCATCAGTTCGCCGCGGAACTTGATCTTCGGCGTGCCCTTGGCGTTCTCCGAACGGTCGGCGGTGGTGGTCTGCTTGATCTTCAGGTTGTAGGCACGGTTGCTCATGGTATTTCCTTCTCTACTTGAACCGATCCCAGCATGGTTGGCTGGGCGAGGTCGGAATGCCCGGATGGTGGTTTCGCGTCCGAAGGCCGGGCACCTTCTTGGCGAATTCTTTTTCCCCTCGAACCGAAGGGACGCTTTCATCGCCCTCAAGGCGACCTTCTTCAGAGCCTTTCGAGCGCGCCGAGCACGGCGTCCGCGTCCGCTGTCTCCTCGCCGGTCTCGTTGCGACCGATGACCGTTCCCGCGATGCCTCCGCCGGTCGCCGGCCGGAAGGTGAAGCGGTTGCGCGTGTCGCTGTGCTTGAAGTGGTGGAGGATGCTTCCGTCCGCCATCGTCTCGCTGCCCATCCACATGCATGAGGTGATCGTGCTCTCGTGGGCGGGATGCGCCTGGAGAAGGAGGCGGAAGGCCTCCGGCGCTTTGGCTTCGTCATACGAGAAGCCGTCGCCGGCGATGGCCTGCTGCGTCATAGGCCGCTTTCCTCGTATCGGATGATCGTGAGATACTCCTCGTATCTCGGCTGTTCGGTGATGTGGGACTGGCTCTGGTGCAGGCGGTATCCCTGCCGCAGCGCCCACAGATGGCCTTCTCGCCCATTGGCGAGGGACCTCTTCCCGATGACCACGTCGTCCTTGTCGTGGACGGAGACGGTCACGGCGGGGTTGTGCATGGGGTGGGCCGGGCCGAAGTTGCCCTTTCCGAAGAGCGTGTAGGTCACGCCTCCGTCAGGTATCGTCTGTGTCATGAGCGTCTCCGTATGGAATCCGTCCTCAGACGAACTGGATATTGATCTCGATGTCCTCGAAGGCCGGAAAGGCCTCCGACTGAGAGGGGTCGATCGCATGATCGATCGCGCACTCGACGGCATAGCACTGACCCGCGAGGTCGTACATGCGATCCCGCAGTCGATCGAGACGCCGATAGAGAGAGGGATCCGCCTTATCGACGCCGATCGCGACGATGCGCGCGCCGAGCTTTTCATGCCGCGCGACGGAGCGCTGGAAGGCGCGCCACAGGGTCGGCTTGAGATGGATCAGCTTGCTGCTGGACATCGATTTTTCCTCCGGAAGTGACTATCGTGGTCACCCGGATGCACCGCTGTCTTCAGCTCTTCGTGGAATTCCGCGGCTTCGGAATGACGCCCTTTCGGATCAGGTCGTTCCAGCGGGTACGCTCGATGAGCGTGCCGAGGGCGATGCCGGTCGTCAGCATGGCGATGATGAGCAGGATGAGGACCGTTCCCGGTATCTCCATCATTCGCCCTTCCGGTTCATGGCCCGCTCCGCGGCGATCGCCTCGTCGAGCGCGACCTCGGCGAGGAAGACCTCGTCCTCCTCCGCGAAGCCTGCGCGATGCATGTGGTCGATGACGTTCTGCGCGTGCGTGATCATCTCGCTGGCGGCGCCGCTGTTGCCTTCGCGATGCTCTTCGATGAGGTTGAGCACGATCTGGTCGTCGGCATCCGCGATGGCGCTGTCCACGTAGGGGAACTGACGCAGGTCGAGCATGCGTTCGCACAGGATGTCCTGGGCGGTCTTGAGTGTCTGCGTGCCCATGGTCATGCCGCCTTCTGGAGGCGGACCGGGACGGTCTCGCCGAGCAGGTTGACCTCGTCGACGAGCATGACGGTCGAGTATTCGCCGTCTTCTCCGTCCTGGAGGGTCGTGAGGCCGAGTTCGCACTTGCCGAGTGTGACGCGGGTCCGACTGACGCGCACGTCGCAGGGCTTGAACGGGTATGTCTCGTCTGCGATGGTCAGCACGGCCGGCTCGTTCTTCTCGAGGAGACGCACGAGATCGAGTGCGAAGGCCTGTCCCGCGCTGGTATCGGCGGAGCGACCCTGCTTCTTCAGGATCTTGTGCGCTTCGAGCAGCTTGTCGATGGCGCGGGAGTTGGTCTTGGGCATTCTCTTTTTCCTCTCAGGAATGATCCACATTCCTGTCGTTTCGTTCAAGGGTTTTTCAGGCCGCGATGTGCAGGTCCTCGACCTTGGGCCTCTCGTCGTAGGTCACCGTCGCCGGCTCCCAGTGGGTCGTGTTCCAGAAGTCGTAGTGACCGCTCCCGCCAAGGTCCTTGCAGTGCTGGCGCACCACCCGCTTCTCGAGGATGACGAGAGGAGGGCGCAGGAGCCGTTTGCGCAGGGCCAGGCGGTAGTTCCCGCTGGCGATCATCCGTGCGAGCTTCTCCGGCGCCGGAAGCTCCCTGAGTTGGGCGGCGTCCTTCTTGCGTGGTTTCGAGGTCATGTGCCTTTTCCTTCGTTCTTCGCCTGTCGCGGCGTGAATTCGAGTGAGGACAGGGACCTGGGGGCAAGTCCGAATATCTCGATGAACTCCCCTGAGGGCGATAACCTCTGGGCGATGTCGTCCTCTCCGATGCACGGGTGGTCGACGATGTCCTTCATGGGGCGGCCGCGCATGGCCGTCTGCCATGACATCGGCATCATCGGGACCGAGAGGGTCATGTCCTTGGTCGTCGTCAGCAGCCAGATGTCCTGTCCGAGATGGATGCTGAAGGTGGAAGGACCGGATTTTTCCTTCATGCAGTAGAGGTCCGAGAGGACCTCTCCGTCATCCCTGGTGTACTCGATGGTGAAGTCTCGCAGATGCCTCGACATCGCAAGGACGACGCCGGCATCGAACCCGCTCCCGTACTGCTGCATGTTGCAGCACCGGATGGCCTCGACGATCGCCGGATGCACCTTCCATCCCTCGTCCATCGCCTCGGCGACGTCCTGCGAGGCGATGGCGCTCAGTGTCCTGTTCTTCCCCGTCAGGCCGTCGGTCAGAATAGACAGGAGATCATCGAAGCTCCGCGCCTCGCTGCGCAGATGCCTCACGAAGGCGGGTGGCGTCTCGTCCGGCCACGGCCGGCAGCCCGGGTCGAGCTGTTCGGGGCTCCTGAACAGGAGGATGTCCATGTCGCTGTTGGAGGCGGTGACGTATCGTGTCATGTGATCCTTCCTCCTTTCGCTATCGTCTTTTCCTTCAGACGGCGCTCATCGTCAGAGGCCTGAACTGGAGATCCTTCTTGAATTCGAGACCCAGTGCGTCCCTGCCGGTCCTCTGTCCTGTGACGCGAGTCCCCTCCGGCGGCCATTCGGATGTCAGGAGTTCGGAGACGAGGCGTCCGACGTGGTCGGCGTTCTGGACGGATGTCGGCAGACCCTGCAGTTCGAGGCTCTCCTCGCGCAGGTAGTAGCGCTCCCGGACGGCCACCACCATCTCGATGAAGAGGACCCGTCCTTTGCCGAGATCGACGTTGGATCCGTTCACGGTGTGCTCGGTCTCGCCGCGCTTGAACCAGATGTGCTCCTCGTCGCCCTCCATGCTCTCGCCCATCTCCACGACGTAGCGATAGCTGGCGAGGAAGTCCTCGGCTCCTTCGTCGAGGAAGCGCTGGGTGATGCCGCAGTTCACGATTTGCTTCATCCCTTTGGTCCCCGGCAGCGAGATCGGATGGAAGCCTTCGTTCTCGACCGCGAAACGGATGCTGAGCGATTCGTCCTGTGACCATGGCGGCGTGGACTGGACGCCGGTCAGGTCGTCCACCTGTTCGCCCTTCTCGTAGACGATGCCCTTCCGGATCACCTGCCGGATGCCTACGCCGTCGACGAGTCCCTTTCCGATCAGCTTGGGGACGCTCATCGCGCCCGCGATCGTCGCCTGTGCGATCGTGTCCGGAACCCGGCGCACCATGGCGCCTGCGGCATCGACCCGATACAGGCCGATCCGTTCGACGGTGGCGGTGCAGGACATCCCGTCCTGATAGGGTTCGACATGCAGGGTGATCTCGCCACCATCACCCGGATAGACCATTCCGGCCGTTGCCTCGTCGGGATCGAGGGACCATTCCTCGAACAGGGCGGACAGCCTCTCGGCGACCTTCGTGCCCATGCGCTCGGATGCGAGCAGCCCTCGGGTGACGCGGCAGGCGTACAGGGGGCGTTCGCTCATGGTCTGATCCTGATCTTCTGGTAGTCGTGGGCGCCCTCGAGCATGATCTCGAGCTTTGTGTTCATCTCTGCCGGAGGATTGTGTGCGATCTTCTCTCCGTCCTTCCAGTGCTCCCCTCGCCACCACACGGAATGGATCGAGAATCCCTTCATCCACGGTTGCTGGATGACTTCCGAGAGGGAGCCCTGCCCGGACACGAAGCGGGTCACGAGGGATGCGGGGGGCGATTCGATGGCCAGTCTCGCCTGGTTCACCTCCCAGGGCGAATCGCCCGGGACACCGAGGGAGGCGTGGATCTCCACGTCCTTCGCAGGCTTGTCGTCATTGCTGGACCACGTCCCCTTGTTGAGCCGCTTGAGGAAGTCGCCGAGATCGCTGAATCCGGGAGGCGGATCGGTGTGCTTCCTCAGGGTCAGGACGTAGCCGCCGGGCGTCTCGCAGGTGACATGGTATTCCTTGGAACCCTCCATGTGGTTCTTCGCGAGACGCATCAGCGCCTTCTGCATCTCGTCCGACCAGCATTCCTCCATGAGGTTGCGGGTCAGCCTGCAGGCGGTCCAAGTGTAGAGCTCGGGCATCCTCTGGAGGAGATCGCGTGCCGCTGCGTCCGATGTCATGTGCATCAGGATTCGTCCTCCTGCTTGGGGTGCTTCGGGCGGCGTCGGCGTTCCTGCTTCTGCTTGGCCGTGGGGACGACCTTGGGCTGGAAGACGCCCTGCGACAGGGTGCCAGCCATGGGATTGCGTCGCGGCATGCGCTTCTTTTCCTTCTTCATGGCGGAACTCCTTCGTCCATGGATGATAGCAGGATCACCCCGGGTTTATCAGTCGTATTTCATGGATCCCGTCCGCCTTGGCGGTGACGCGGCTGATGACCAGGTGGGACAATGCCGGAATGTCGATCACCCTTTGCAGAGGGGTTCCCTCGGTGATCCCCGCGCCCTGCGTAGCGGTGAGGAGTCGGGTTATGAGGAAACCTCCGGAATCCTCTCCGCTAGCGTACCATGCGAGGTCGGGTAGCAGATTGATGAGCATGTGCTCGGTGGAGAATTCGACGATCGTGTTGCGGCTCATCGCGAACCCGAGACGCGTCTTCTTCCCGCTGAAGGCGGTATGCTCGTCTGGAAGGCGGACGTGCCCGGCGGGATTGTCCTGCATGAGCCCGATCGCCCCGTCCCCGTGGCTCCAGTCCATCATTGCGTGGTTGAGCCTGACGGGGGAGATGCCCATCGCCTTGATGAGTGCATGGGCGAAGGGATTCGTGAATGCCGGATGCGAGGCCGTTGCGCCGGGGTTGCTCGGGTCTGGGTCATCCGGACCATCAAACAGGAGGTGGCTGCAGTCTCCACCGGCTGCCTCTCCGTCGGGAAGATGGCTGTCCTCGATGTAGAGGCGCACGGCGTGTCTGGGCATGGTCGGGCCTTTGCGGTTGTGGATGTAAAAGAAAAGGCGCCCCCACCCGTCGGTGGAGGCGTCCACGATCACCCGACTCCCATCTCGGCTGGCCTGTTCGGCTTGCCTCCGGGATTGCTCTGGATCGTTTTCTCTTCGTCAGGCGGCCTTGGGGAGGCCGGCCTGGTCGTTCATCGCGCTGCGTGCGAGGTCGCGGACCCGGTTCATCGGATCGCGCTGCTCGCGCGGCTTCGCCGTGCCGTCGGCTTCGAACTGGCGTTCGATGTCCGCGTCGCTCAGGGCGAAGGGGAGGTCGAGGGCTTCGACCGCGGTGCGCTGTGCCTGGGTGATCATGATCTTTTTTCCTCTCGATGAGTGATTTCGATCACGATGCTTCCCTCATTGCATCTTCTCGAAGACCGATGGTTCGTGTTTGGCCTTCTCGGCCTGACGCGCGCGACGGCTCTTCATGTGCGTGTCATAGGCGTGGACCGTGCCGATTGCCGCGATGGTGCCGTCTTCCTGTGTCTCGAGCGTGATGGTCGCGCCCTGGAAGCAGATCACGGTGTCATCCATGTCTATGAGGACATCGGTCTCGTAGGATGAGAACAGGCCGAACTCGGCCGGATCCATATCCTGCTCGACGATCCGGTCGTCATCCTTGTCGCCGTCGTATCCCAGATTGAACAGGACCTTCATGTCAGTATTCTCCCATGGCCATCAACTGGCTCTGGATCTGTCGCTTCCCGGCCCGGCGCCGCATGCGCGTGACGAAGCGTGCGTCCTTGCTCCCGGACCCGCAGATGTCGTGGCCGTTGAGCCTGAAGCCGCCTTCCCTGTCGATGGTTGCGTGGATGCACTTGTGGGACTGTCTGGCCATGTCAGGCTGCCTTCTCGAACTGTGCGATTAACCGATCGAATCGGGACTCGATCGCCTTGGGATGAGGCCGCTTGCGGCGCTCGGCTTCGACCGCGTCGATGGAGGCGGTCCGATCGTCCTTCTTCACGAGAAGGTGGTCGACGATGTTCATGTCCTCATCGCCGATGGTGCAGTAGTGCCCGTCCCTCGCGGTGATGGTGACGCCCGGATGGGCGTCACGCAGGCGTTGCAGCATGCCCATCAGGCTGCCTTCCGCGCGTTCTCGGCGTCGATCTCGTCCTGCGCGAGCATGCGCTGGAACATCTCTTCGCCGTCGGCGAGGTGCAGCCAGGCACCGCTCGAGTCGGCGTTGTCGACGTGCATCGCGAAGTCGGCATTCTCCTCGTTCCACGCGGTGAGCGCGTCGCGGGTGCCTTCGCCTGCATCGTAGATCGAGATCAGGTGCTCATTGGCGTAGGCCGAACGCAGTAGGTCGTCGATGTCGTTCGCGCTCCCCACGCCGCGGCCGGGGATGTCGTGCCGGCGGGCGTCGTTGGCGGCCAGCATCGAGATGTCGCCGCCGGCGACGAGTTCGCGGGCCGAGGATTCGGTCGACCAGCTCGCATCGAGGATGTCAGGAGCGGTGTCGCCGTCTCCCGAGAGGTGCACGTAGTCGTATCCGCCTTCGTGGGCGATGGCGATCAGGCGTCGTGTGCCCATGGGATTTTCCTTTCGAATTGCTTCTTCGGTGAACCCGCTTTCAGGCGGCTTTCCGGAATGCCTCCGCGACCTTCTGGCCGTCGATGAGATGATGCCAGGGTCCTGCCTCGGAGATGTTCTCGAGGAACAGGTCTTCTCCCGCCTCGCAGGTCATGTTCCATTCTGCGAACTGGTCATAGGTCGTCGCGGTCTCGTCGAAGACCGTGAGGCAGTGGATGCCTTCGCGCGCACTGATCGCGAGAAGTTCGGTGAGGTCTCCTGCGATCCGCGTGATCCCGCGGTTGGAGACCCGCATGCCGCCCTTCTCGGTCAGGGTGAGCATGTCTCCCTGCGCCACCAGTCCGTGCATGGACATGGTGGTCGACCAGTGCCTCTGCAGCGTGCCGAGGAGTTCGTCCTTGTCGTATTCGACCCGGGCGGCGCGGTAGCCCGCGTAGGTCTTCACGGCGATCATGCGCGGCATGCTTCTTCCTCTTCCACCTTCTCGAGCGCAGGCCGGATCTCGTTCCAGAGCTCCTCGTCGTAGCCGGGCAGTTCGAGCCAGTTGGCGCCCCAGCTGGACTGGCCCGCTATGTGCCATGCGGAGCAGGCCTGCCGTTCGTCGATGTCCTTGCCGTTCATGCGGCAGACCGAGACGATGCGGGCGATATCGGTATCGAAGGCTTCCTTCTCGGCGCTGTCTTCGCCCGAGAACTCGATATGCGAAGAGAGAGAGGACCAGTTCCAGTCGTCGTTGTCGTGGAGCATGAGCCAGCCAGCGGCCGACGAATCGGAGACGGCGCTCCAGGCCTCGTAGATCTGCTCGCGCGTCGCGGGGACGCCGTTGACGAACGCGATGCGCATCAGGCGCTCGACGTCGTCGAGGTGGCGCTCCATGTGTTGTCTGTCGATCATTCGACCATCTCCGCTGCTTCGGTCACGTCCTGACGGACGCTGGAGGGGTCGAGGCCGGCCACTACCGCGAGGCGCGAGACGCCTTCGCTGATGTCCTCGCCGGCGGCTTCGTCGTATGCGAGGTTCGTGATGCCGAGACGGTAATCTTCCTGGGCCATTTTCCGCTCCTTGATTTCGTTCGGAATCGCCTTCCCCTCATTGGGTCAGGCGGCGCGGGCTACCCGCCCTGCGCACTGGCGACGCGTTTCGGCCGATCGCCGCGCGATCTCGAGGAGGAGATGCGGTCCGGGGCGGTCCGCGCTCTTCGTCGAGAGGATGGCGAGCATCAGCGAGTTCCTGGCCTCGAGCTCGGCGCCCTTGGCGCGTTCGGCGATCGAGGATCCCATGCCGTGGAGGAGGCGCATGGTGTCGGCGTTCTCGCGCGCGATGCGCACGCGGATGTAGAGGTTGGCGATGATGAGGCGGACCTGGTTGGGCTGTGAGCGCATCGTTTTTCCTTTCCTCGGATCTGTCTTGCCCTCGCCCGTCTGTGCTCAGTCGATCCGCTGTGGCCGCCGGAAGATCTCCACGCTGTCCACCGGGGGGTGGAGACCGAGGTAGCGGAACACCGTCTGCTGTCCGCGCTTCTCGTCGGTGCGCAGATAGTGATGGAGACGCGTGTCGCCTTCCTCGGGGTGCTCCTGCTTGAGATTGACTCCCCCGCATTCCTCGACGAAGCGCGAGCATCCGTCGAGCGGGCCGCCCTCGGTGAAGTATGCCTGGATACCGTCCTTGCCCTTGTGGCGCGGGTCGATGATCCCGATCTTCTCGACGGTCTTGTCCATCACGGCGTTGACCGTGTGGAGCTTGGCCTGATTCCATGCGTGCTGCTTGTTCGCGCCGAGGATGCGGTAGGCGAAGTAGATCAGCATGGCGGCCGTGTTGACGGTGAAGCTGGCCTTCGCCTGCGTCTTCGCGTCCTTGAAGTCGGCCTTGGCCTTGTCGAGATCGGATCGGGAGCTCATTTCGTCTTTCTCCGTGTTCAGCGTGTGCAGCCGTAGGGACCACTCGTGCGCATGCCGGTGGCGGGGTCGATGTCGACGATGCAGTTGCCGACGCGGGCCTGCGTCGGCGAGAGCCGTGTCGCCTGGCTGCGCGGGGCCACCGGGCGCTCCTGCGAGACGCGAGTGCGGGGAGCTGCATAGTGACGATCCGTTCCCACGAGGACGTCACGAGCCCGGTCGCACGAGAAGGAGTCTCCGTTGCGGCATGCATCCATCAGCGCACGTGCGGCGGTGATCTGCTGGGTGGTGATGCCGCCGACCCGCTGGCACGAATGGCGATCGCCTGCGGAGCAGGCGCGCTGCAGCGCCTGGATCTGCATGATCTGGCGATTCAGGTCGCTCGCGGCCTGGCTCCGACCGTTGCGCGGGTTGAAGATCTCAAGAACGCGCTCGGCCCGGCGGACCTGGCAGGTGGCCTGATAAGTGCCGCGCGCGTAGGAGCAGTTGTTGTAGCGCGTCGAATCGACGGCGCGCAGGATGTCGCCCGCGCTCTGGGCCGATGCCGGCTGCGCGAAGGCGGAGGCCATGGCGGCCATGGCGATGAGGATGATGGTGCGCATGTCTGCGTCTCCTGTCTGATTTTCCCTTCCACGAAGGGTTTCATGATCTCCTCTTCAGGAGAGATGCTGGAAGAGTTCTCGCGCCACGGCATCGTGGCGCGCTCGATCCCGTCCTCCCTCGTCGAGCAGGGTGGGGTGCGGGATGTAGAGGCGGTTCCACGGTATCATCCAGTGGGATGCATCGACGAGGAAAGGGCCCGTTCCCCCGATCGGATAGATGTCGGCGATGATCCCCCCGCCCATGTCGAGCCATGAATGGTCATGCCCGACCGCGCTGAACCATCCGTCGACACAGGTCGTGCTCTCGTGCTTGAAGGCGAGAGCACGGCATACCGCATGGCAGGAGACGGCATGGTTCGGCTCCAGATCCGGGATCTTCAGGAAATCGGCGACCATGGCGTCGAACGTCGCGAGGACGGCGGGCGCGATAAGGCCTTCACGCACGGCGTAGGTGCGCATGGCGGTTCTCCTTCCTTGGATGAATCAGACCTGGGGAGGTGTTATTCTGATGTATTGCCGACCGGTCTCGTTGTCGGACCAGCCCGGAGAGCATTCGACGGTCTTTCCGTCCTTCTCGTGGATGCACCATTCCATGGCGATGAGGGCGCTGCCGTCATCGCAGTCCACGTCGTTCTGGGGGAGTTCGAGTACATCTGCCCTGAGGCAGCGCCCTTCCATGTCGACGCCATCGAGAATTCGTTCGAAGATGTAGATCCGGGTGACGGCATTCTCGTTCTCGGAATTCATCTGCACGCGCAGGACCGTCACGGTCGGGATCGTCGGATGACGGTCCGCCCTGATGATCTCCCCTGTGAGGTCTGCTTCGGGATAGCGCTGCATCGAGGGAAGATGACGCAATCGTGTTACAAGGGCAAGACTCCTTACGCAGGAATCATGCGACCTTGCGCTTCGGCGTGTAACCGTTGCGGTGGAAGGCATTGCGCATGGCGGCTCTGGCCTGCGCTTCGGCGATGAAGCATGCGGCATGGTAGCGGCTCTTGCGCGCGTCCGGGTCGGTGATGATGTAGCGTGTCAGGAGGCGCTCCTGCTTGAAGGTGACCGGCTGCATCTCGAAATTGCGGCGCGGATCGCCCAGGGAGAGCAGGAACCTGTCGGCCATCACCATCGCCTCGTTGGCGGTCGTGCAGGCGGTCATGTGGATGTCATCGCCGAACCGGCGCGTGACGGTGTGCCACATGCCCTCGATGCAGGCGACGCCGGCCCAATGGTCGCGGCACATCCCGATCATGACGGGTATCTTGCCGGGGACCTCGATGAAGCGGGGCTTCGACTGGCGCATGATGTCGATCTCGCGCATCGCGAACTCGCGGATGACCTCCGGCGGCTTGCGGTCACGGTGGAACTCGTCGTTGTCGTTCGCCGGATGGGCGTGGGTCTGCGTCCGCACGCTTGCTTCGCGCTCGGCCAGCACGCGCGTCTCGATCGATCCGTGTCGCACCGCGGCGCCGGTGAAGTCGAGCAGGAGGCAGTCCTCCTTGCCGGACGCGGCTCGCATGCCGCGGCCCACGGCCTGGAGGAAGGTGAGCTCGGCGACCATCATGCGCAGATTGATGATGCAGTCGGTCTCGGGGCTGTCCCAGCCTTCCGTGAGCATCATCACGTTCATCAGGACGTCGTAGTGGCCCGCATCATAGCGGGCCAGGATCGAATCGACCTCGTTCTCGTCCATCTCGCTGTGGACGCAGGCGGCGCGGTATCCGTTCGCATCGAACTGCTCGGTCAGCGCGACGGCGTGCTCGATGGTCGGGCAGAAGGCGACCGTGCGGTTGCGTTCGGGTCCGCCCTGGTCGATCCAGTGGTCGACGACCGACTGATGGTGGATCTTCTTGTTGAGGAGGGTTCCGAGCGTCGCCGTTATGTCGTGCTCGTCGGCACCGAGGTCGATCTCCTCGAAGTCCTTCCGGAGGCCGAGATCGATGGTCATGGTTCGCACCGGCACGAGGATGCCTGCGTCGATGCACTCGGCATAGGTCACCTGGTAGGCGATCTCGTCCTCGGTGGCGATGGGGTCGCCGTCGGCCCGGTTGGGCGTGGCGGTGAACTTGAGGATCTTGATATCGGGATTGATTGCGCGAGCATGCGCGATGAGACGCTTGAAGCCTGCCGCTCCCATGTGGTGCGCCTCGTCGACGAGGATATGGGTGAGGAATGGCATGGACTTCAGGCGTTTCGGCCGCGCCAGTGTCGCCGCCGACCCGAAGACGATGTCTCCCGACCAGTCGTTGTGCCGTCCCATGACGAGGGAGGTCTTGGCCATGATCCCGGCGGTGGC
This sequence comes from uncultured Salinicola sp., assembly GCF_937921195.1. Classification (NCBI taxonomy): domain Bacteria; kingdom Pseudomonadati; phylum Pseudomonadota; class Gammaproteobacteria; order Oceanospirillales; family Halomonadaceae; genus Salinicola; species uncultured Salinicola sp. Next base: position 67,058 of record NZ_CALFQK010000168.1, on the reverse strand, counting down.
CTCGGAGATCGTCTCGCGGTTCTGCTTCAGCACCTTGCGGCGGTCCTGCAGCACTAGGACGTGGGGCATCATGATCCGCGGCATGTGATGGGCGAGGTGGAATCCCATCGTCCAGGTCTTTCCGGCACCGGTCGGCATGATGACGAGGAGTTCGTTCGTCTCCTCGAGCTTGGCGTCCATGCCTTCGAGGCAGGCGATCTGGATGGCGTGCGGCGTCTTCATCGGCGTGAGTCCCGTGGCCATCATGTCGTCCTCCTATCCGTCTTTTCCGTTCACCCGCAGGTGTGCCTTCTCCCGCTTCTCAGGCGGCCTTGCTCAGGATGCACCACGGTTCGACCCCGTCGGGGATGCCTAATGCCACGCGGTCGACCTTCTCGTTGAATTCCTCGCCCGCATGGATCTCCCATGTGCCCGGATCCACGTCGAGATGGACGATGTTGCGCGCATAGCAGGCCTCGTGATGACCTTTGTGGTCGTCCGGAGCAGGCGTGGTGTCTGCCATGGCGAGATAGCGTTCCAGCTCGGCCTCGGCGTCCTTCTCACCGCCCGCGGTCATCCGCGCGATGGCGGTCGCCCGGTCGAAGGCGAAGGTGGCCCAGACATCGCAGGAGAACGTGCCGACGCATTCCCATCCTTCGACGAGGATGGCGCCATGTGGCCCTTCGGGAAGATCATTCCCGTCTTCGTCGCTGCCCCAGCGTTCGGCCGCCATCAGGCGGCCTTGCGCATCGCGGTAGACGGCGACGCTGGTGTTGGTCGTCCGCGTATAGGCGATGTCGTGCTCGGCAGCATGCGCCGAGATGCGCTTGGTCCGTCCCAGCGCGCTGTTGAGATCGAGCTCGCGATAGTCACGTTCCGGTTCGAAGTCCGTGCCCTCGTTGAAGCTCTCGATGCGCAGGGTGTCCGTCAGCATCAGCTTGCCCGTCGGGACCTCGAAGCGGGCGGTGACGAGTTCGAGCGGAGCCACGTCCTGGACCTCGACGAGCTGGTGTTCCTCGTTGTAGCGCATTAGCTTCGGAATCCAGTTCTCGAAGAACACCCGGCAGCGATCACCCGTGACGGAATCCTGGACCTCGATGTCCCACGAGTAGTCCGATGCGCCGGCATCGACGTCCTCGCAGAGCGCCTCCCATGCAGCGCGGGCCTGCTCTTCGGTCGGAGTCTCGTGCGTGCCGGGGACGTATCCTTCCTCGCGCTTGCGCTTGTAGCGCTCCGTGTCGATCCCGACGACATGACGCGTCAGGATACGCTGGAATTCCTGGAACATCCACTTGCGGGCGTATTCCTCGTCGATGTTGCCCGGCTCCTGTCCGGCGACGTAGGCGTTCCATGCACTGGCGAAGGAGATGCTCCGTCCCCCGATGCCGGCGATGGGCGCCAGACGTCCTTCGGCGAGAAGGCCGTCGAGATGTGTGCGGATGCGTTCGCAGAACAGCGTCTTGTGCGCCTTGTAGCGTTCGCCGTCGGCCTGATCGGCGGCCTGCGCGGCTTTGTAGGCGTCGCTGCTGTAGTCCGAGCCGCTGAAGTCGTTCGTGCGCCACCAGGCGACGTCGGCGATGGGAGCGAAGTCCTCGAACGGATAGATGTCCTTGAACGGCATGGATTTTCCTTCCTGCGGATGTCTCGGAGACTGACCTAGTCAGGCAGCCTTCTTAATCGGTGGCCGCCCTTCAAGCAGGTCGAACACATCGAGATCCTCGACCCTGGTCAGGCCTTCGATCGCTACCGGTCGTCGTCCTGGTGCCGTAACCGTCCTGCGACTGGCCCAGACATTCGTTGCGCCTGCCAACTGTTCGCTTCCTTCGCGGAACCGGTTGGATCCGTTGCGGATGTAGTGCGCTCCAGTCCGCCCTGGGGTCAGGACCCGGGTCAATCGCGCGCATCCCATGCTGAGCGGCCGGCACGAATAGAGATCGAGCGTCGCTGTAGCGGTCGACTGAGTGATCATCTGCCCATCGTTCTCGAATGCGAGCGATGTTGCTGGATCGCGGTCGTTGGGCTTAACGAAACCCCTGATGCCCATGAGCACGTCGTCTTCGGTGATGGTCCTGATGGTCAGCGCGATAACGCGGCGCCTGTCTCGGCGTCCGTTCCTCATGGGATGGACGACTCCGGTGATCATCACTTCAACCTCGTCTCCGACTTCAACGGCTTCGCCCTTATCCAAGAAGCAGATCTGTTCGTTTCCGTTGGGAAGTTCGATCTTGGCGATAAGCCGTCCGCTGTGGCCCTGCTCGATGCGGGCATAGAGAGGCTCGTAGTCGTTGCCGAAGATGTCGTGCATTGAAGATCCTTTTTATATGCTGTGACGCGAGCAGGGCCGGTGGATGGTTCCACCGGCCCTGCTCTGTCGTTTCATCGGGTCCGCGCGCTCAGTCGATCGTGCGGAAGGTCAGCGTGATCCGGTCCCGCTGACCGCGGCGCTTGGGCACGCCGTGCGTCCAGTTCTTCTGGGTGAGGCCGCGCATCACCAGCAGGCTGCCGGCGGGCGTCTCGATCCGTCTGGTGGCCGCGTCCGGGTGCCGCGAGATCAGCCAGTTCTTCGGCTTGAACTCGAGCTCGCGTCCTTCACCGAAGGTGAGCATCGCGATCGTCGGCTCCCGGCCGAGTTCAGGCTCGTTGTCGCTGTGGTGGCCGATGCCGTGGTTCTGGCCCGCCACGTAGCGATTGAGGAGCACCGAGTTGTAACTCTTCCCGGTGGCTTCCTCGACCTTCTCCTGGAGGCGCTGCAGCAGCCGGGTGAGGGGCTTCGGCTCGAGGGTCATGCCCGAGTAGGTGTAGGCACCCGTGCCGTACCACGCCACGAGGCGGGGCTGCTTGTAGGTGTTGCCGCGCACGACCACGTCGCGCTGCTCCCACTCGATCGTCTCTGTGAGCCGTTCGAGTATCTGGTCGCAGCTGTCGGCGGCGATGAAGCCGCGTTGCAGCTCGACCGTCGCGCCGGGGAGGCCGAGATCCGTGAGGCCGTCGTCCTTCAGGTCGAGGGGGAGGCTGGAGCCGAGTGCCTTGAGCATTTCCTGTTTTCCTTCTTCTGGTGGAATTCCACCATCTTGCTGGAAAGGGGATCGTCATCCTTCTTTCCGCTCATAAACAGGTTACGGATTTTCCTTCGTTCCCGCATCCCTATAGATGCGAGAGCAGGATGAGACCTTCTACGCGTCTTCCCTCATGGATGCGCATGCATCCTGATTCGGCTATGGATTCCCGCCATGTGGACAGCTCCGGTTCTCCTTCCATCTGGCGGTCCTCGGAGGTCATCGGCAATGGCGTGCCGGATGTGAGGACGGCTTCGAGCGGGGCGGCGAGGAGTGCCGGCTCGTTCCATCCCCTGTCTGCGAACGAGAGCGCATAGGAGAGCGGTCCCCAGTAGACATGGAAGGCGAAGCCTTCGCGGCGGGGCTTGAACCCTTCCTCGAGGATCGCCCGGCCGGCTTGCGATGTCGTGCCATGGAAGAGATGCCCTTCCGCTTCGAGCTCCCTTGCGCGTTCGACGGAGGACAGCCAGCGGGCGAGATGCGGTCCGCCCTTCTGGCGCAGGCGCTCATCGAGAGGAGTAATCAGCATGGTGCGTTCTCCTAAGGTGCGCCTGTCGGCCGGTATCCGGTCGCCATCACGTCCGCCAGGACGTGCGTCTTCGCCGAGGCCGTCTCGTCGCTCATCATCTCGGCGCAGCGGCGAAGGACATGGACATAGGGATGCATGCCCTCGGTGCGGTCGCGCATGCAGATGCCCACGGCGCCGCGCAGGCTCTCCTGCACGTCGAGCTGGACCTCGGCGTCTCCGGTGAGGATGACCGGCCTCAGCATCTCGAGCAGGTCGCTTGCAGCGAGGTCCCCGGTCTCGACGAGATCGAGGACCTTCCGATGGATCATTGCGCGGTCTTCCCCTGGCCGGGCTCCCATTCGACGAAGCGCCTGGCGAGGTCCAGGTCCCCGAGACCGCAGGCTGCGGCGTGTTCGAGGCCCATGTCCTGCGTGAGGGCGAAGAGCTGCCACTGGTGAGGGTTGGCACCCGAGAGGCCGTTCTCCTCGACGAAGTCCGCCACCTTCAGGTGGACATCGGACTTCTTCTGCTCCCGCAGATACTCGACGAAGAACTCCGCCCCGTCGATCGGCTCGGCCTCGGTGATGGGGAACTTCTGCTTCAGCTCGTCCGGAAGATCGCCGCCGCTCATGAGGCCGACGAGGACGACGAGCACCTTGCCTTGTGCTTGGTCGAAGATCTGTGTGATCAGCCGCTGGACCTTGTCGAACGTGTAGTCCGCGACTTCGTCGATCAGGACGACGACGGGTTCGTCGCTCATGAGGTGGTCGCGGACAGGAGGGTAGCCCATATCGGTTATCGTTTCGTCTTCGTTCACGATCTTGACGAAATCAAGTCCATCGAGAACCGGGGTCCGGATGTCGATGAGGGAGAGGTCTTCGCTCTTCGCGAATTCCTTGATGAGATGACAGGTGCCGAGGCCCGGATTGGTCTTTACGGATACGATCGCGACCTTGTCCTCGTTCACAAGGGCGGCGAAGAGTGTGTCGGTGAGCTTCTTGGTCATGTGGATGCCTTTTCGGATCGGATTGGGTGGAAGGCTTCAGCCTTCTATGCACTGAGGATCGTTGCCGGGCGCCACGGTCTCGGTCCAGCCGATCGAGCAGCAGATCCACCAGCTGACGGTGCTCCCGCATTCGACGCGGGCCATGTCGCCGACCATCAGCGAGCGACCGCCGTCCGGACACTGCTGGTCCTCGTCGATGTTCTGGTATGCGCCCCACGCCCGCTCGCATGCGGCATGGGCGTCCTCGACATCGGCTTCGATGGTCGGGCGCTCGTCATAGCTGCGGAGCGCCTGGACGGTGTGGCGATCCTCGCGGGCCAGGGATGCCATGGCATCGGTCATCAGGATGGAGCGGCCCAGACAGAAGGGAGTGACGCGGTATTTCATGGATGGTCTCCGATCAGGAATGGCAGGTGGCGACGAGCACGTTCCGCCCGCAATCGGCAAGCAGGCCGCGTGCGATGTCGGCGTCCTGTTCGACCTGCGCACTCTGCATGATGACGACGCTGCCCTTCGCCGCGTCCTGGACGGTGTTCGAGAGCAGAAAGCTGCCCTGCGCGTCGAGGCTGGTGATGAACTGGATGACTGCCGGTCGCTTCGAGTCGTCCTCTCCCTCAAGGCGATACTGCATCTCGAGGATCGAGGCGCAGCTGGCGGACAGGACGCCGTTGGGTCCGTTGCGCACGAACAGGACGCCGACATCGGCGTCCTTCGAGACCATCGAGGCGAGGTCTAGCAGGGCTTTGGCCCGGGTGATGCGGTCTTTCATGGGTTTTTCCTTTCGGAGAATGGTTTCAGGCCGCTTCTTCGACGCGGATGTTCTCGGCCGTTCTGGCTATCCGTTCGATATCCGCCCGCATCTCCTGGCAGGTGATGTGACCGCGGGGACGGAAGCCGTATTCCGACTTGTGGATGTTGTGGTAGAACTCGTATCCGTCCGGATCGGCGATCCCGGCGTGGACGTTCGGGTTGATGGCGAGGATGCGCGCCTTCTTGGCGTCGTATTCCGCGTTCAGGAGGGTCTTGTCCTCGCCTTCGGCCGCGTAGAGGTCCGACAGCATGTCGACCAGCTCGTCCGAGAGCTTGCGCTGCTCGTCGGTGGGCTCGTTGGGGTCGGCCACTACGACGGGCTCTTGGTCGAAGTTGCCGTTGAGGATCGCGGCCAGGTTGGCGGGGATGTTGTCGTAGTTGCTCATGACCGTTTTCCTCTCGGATGAATTGTTCAGCTGAATTGATTTTTCAGGAAACCTTCTCTGCCTTCTCGGCCCGTAGGGCGCGCAGGAAGAGATCGTCGATATCGACTTCAGGTGATTTCTCTGCGTGCATCAGGTTGATCAGGATCATGCGTATTGCGTTCTCGCGGGCTGTTTCTCGCGGATTATCGCGAAGCGCGTGACGGCGCATCGCTTCACGAATCACCTCGGCGCGGTCCATGCCTTCTGGAAGATGCCGCATGTTATGATCGATGTGCCAGAGATAGGTCTTCGTCGGCTGATTGGGTTCTTTCATGTCCGTGTCCTTGCTCATGCGACCCGCAGAATGCCGCGGCCACCGCAAGCGAGGATGGACCTGCGCACGACGGCGAGGTCCTGCCACGCCCTGCGCTCCTCGATGTCGCCGCATGCGATGTCGGCGAGGATCGTCCTTTCGCGCTCACGCAGTTCATGCAACGAGGCCCGGAGTATGTCCCGTCCGTCATTGGCCGGGACGAGACGGCAACGGGGGCGCGCGAGCGGCAGTCGCTGCCCGCGGATCGTGACTAGGCTTCGCATCGGATTTTCCTCTCGGATGACTGTTCACCCGAATCGTCCATGCGTCTCGCCCGTGGCGGATGTGGATGCAAAAAAAGGGTGCCGAATGGCACCCTCCTTCAGTTGCAGGGGCCGGCGAAGTAGCCGGGCGCTGTCACACGCAGCTTGCAGGGATCGCCTTCGATGGCGTGGAATTCCGCTTCCGTTCCTGTGTACCAGGGTATCGCGCGTGAGAGGACTTCCCGTTGACCGGCGTCGATGACGGCGTCGATCGGATTCTTCCAGTGCTCCCGATCCTTCACGGTGTCGAAGGCGTCCTGGAGCTGTTCGATCGTGAAGCCGCCCCTGCCCTCCTCGAGGAAGGCGTCGATCTCCTGCGTGCTGGCTCCCGTCCCGCCCTCCGCATGGAGGTCGACCTGGATGGCCTGTCCTTTGATCGTGAGTCTGGTCATGCTCGTATTGCCTCCAGTTCGTTGCGCAGATCCGTCCACTGGGTCATATGCTCCGCTGCGCTCCAATGCGGATCGAGGGTGCAAGACACCATCCCCCGCTCCTCGTGCATCGCACTCACCTGGATCGGAGGGAAGCCTCCATCAACGAGCATGTCGGCTGTCAGCCGATTCTGCTCGAGATCCTTCCTCATCTGCAGGAGCAGAACTTCCGGTGGAAGCCTGACGAGTATCTCGGACATGCTGATCTGGACGCCCGGCCGTGTGAACTGGACGAGGACCGTTACGTCTGACCGACCGTCGTTGCCGGTCGGCCGCAGATTGACGGTGTGGAGATCATCTCCGACATACTGGACATCCGAGGTCCAGTCCGGTGCAGTGCATCCGTCATCGGGTATGGCGTCGATCATGGCGATGAGGGCATCATAGCCCTCGTCCCGTCTCTTCGCGGCGCGTCGGAGCAGCCAGGAGGAGACGGGGTCGAGCAGCGGCATCAGGCCGCCTTTCGGTAGGCGCCCGTCATGAACGAGTAGGAGGTGATCTCCTCGAAGCGGTCGAGCATGGACTGCATCAGCGCTTCGCCTTCGATCTCGTAGTAGCGCGTGTCGAGGTCGTCGTAGATGTCGCCGTCATCGTAGTCGTCGTCATCATCGCCGTAGTAGCCGCCTGGCTGTTTCGATTCGCCCTTGCGCTTCTTGAACTCGTCGATGAGCGCGACGACCTTGTCGGCGTCATCGATTCCGACGTTCGCTGCTCCTTCGTAGAGCGCGCGGGCGGCATCGACCGAATTGGAATAGCCGTTGCCGTCGTATTGTGCCCAGCCGCCGTTGCCGATCTGGTAGTGCATGTTGCCGAGGATGACAGCGGCGTTGACCTTCGGCGGCATCACCGCTGCGATCTCGGACTGGTGCGGGCCGCGCATCATGCCTTCGACGTTGGGATTGACGAAGATGTCGCAGCAGCCTTCCTGAAGGGCGGCGTTGTTTTCGCGGACCTTCGCCGACAGCGTCTTCCAGTGATCGTAGAAGACGTTCATCAGGGCCTGGTGCTCGGTCGGCAGCGGACTGGGCAGCTCGGGCTGCGTGATCTCGATGGTGGGCAGGTTCATGGCTTTTTCCTCGGTTTCTGAGTTTCGCCTTCGCGCAGCTCGGTGTCGACTTCCTGGTCCGCTTCGCGCTTCAGGATGGCCCTGACGGGCGTGCCGTCCTTCTTGTGGTAGGTCGAGCTGTTGTGCGACCCGTCGTTGAATTTCCGGTAGCGTGCGCTCATGTTTTCCTCCTTGTCAGGCGGCCCTTCGGACGATCGTTCGGACGATCTGGCGAGGAGCCTGCGGACGACCGAAGTTCTCCACCTTCAAGAGCGGCTGATGCGCCCGGTTGATCCCGGTGTGGAGGACGGCGATGCCGTCGTCATCGACGAAGACGCTCTGCATCTCGACGCTGAAGCAGGAGATCCTCGCGCGTGCATCGCGCGATACTTCCGGCCATCCCTTGGCTTCGGCGGTCTCGATGATGCGATCCCGCACGTAGGCCGCCTTGATGGGATGGAGGCCGGCCTCCTCGAGCGTCGCCTGCATGCGGTTCGCGAAGTGCTGTCCATCGGTCTTCATGGCCGTTTTCCTTCAATATCGTGTATCACAGGATTCCTCCCAGACGCGCACCGAGGATGGCCAGGATGACTGCGCCGCTCGCCATCTGCATCCAGCCCTTCCTCGTATCGCCCGTCTTGAGATAGGCGAACCCGCGCAGCGAGACGATGGGACCGGCGAAGCATGCACCGAGCACCGGAAGTGTCTCGTGTTCCACGATGACCGTGGTCACAATGAGTGCGACGATCGTCAACGTCAGGCAGATCAGGATTGTGATGGTCTGCTGGCTGACCTGGTTGATGGTGTTCATTTTCCGTCCTGTGAGGCTATCTCTACCGCCTCGTCCCAGCTGAGGATGGCATTGTCCTTGTCGCCCGTCTCCCAGCCCTTCGGTTCTCCTATGAGGATGTGGTCCATCGAGCGGAAGGCGACGCCTTCGCAGGGCATCCAGCGCAGTTCCTGCTCGCCGTGACCATCGCCCAGATCCTCGTGGATCGAACGGTAGTCGCCGGCGAAGCCGCAGGGATGGCCTGAACCGAACGGGCCGCAACCGGGCCCGGCCTCGAGCATCAGCAGGCCCTGTTCGGCCTCGATGAAGTCGATCGTCGCGTCGAAGTCGCCGTCCATGAAGCCCATGGCTTCCAGCGCCTTCGCGTGGCGCGGGGACGAGCGCCGCATCAGCACGTCGTCCATCGACCGCGCGAGGAGACCCTGTTCGAGAGCCGCATCGACCATCGTCTGGGCGAGATCGCGGACCCGGATTGCCATGCGGGCCGATTCGGCGTCGATCCGGCCTGCCCAGGCGTAGTAGGAGGAGACGCCCACGACTTTGCCTGCACGCACGAAGGCGCGCCACTCGGCGGGCCAGGTGCCGGGGATGTCGATCGGCGTGCCGGCACGGTGCGGATCGCGCCCTTCCAGCCAGCGGCTGGCGACGACCCACGGTCGGGCGAGGAAGGCGATGTCCACCGTGTCGTTGCGGACGTAGAGCTGCATCGTGCGCTTGTCCTGGATGTCGATCCGGCGGCGGTTGCCGGTGCGCACCCAGCCGGGCCCGACTTCGAGATCGGGGCCGAACCTGACCTCGGGGATGAAGGTCTCGGTGACGCCGCAGCCTGCGAGCGCCTTGAGGTTCTCGCCGCCGCACACGCTCGAGCGGACCATCCAGCCTTCGGGAACGTCGTCCATGGCGCCGTGCAGGCGGTCCATGAGGACCTCCGTGTCCGTCCGCACGGCCTTGGTCTCTTCGACCGCGGCGCGTGCCTCTTCCATCTCCTCGGCGGTGTAGTCGGTCTCGACGCCCTTGCGGATCGCATCGAGGGTGCGCTTGATGCGCGGGTTGTCGCGATCAAGACCGTAGACGCCGACGAGCTCTCCGTATTCCTCGGCCGAGAAGGATGCGATCTGGCGCGCAGGGATGGCTTCGACGCCGGCCTTGTCAGCGATGGCGAGCCAGTTCCTGAGGTCGCAGGCATCGAAGCGTCCGGGCTTGCCTTCGGCGATGTCCTCGTGGGTCATCCACGTGGACGCCTCCTCGACCTGGGCCTTGCCGGTCTCTGCCATGCCCTGGATGGCGGCCTTGAGCTTGCCAGGCGAACGCGCGAGGCGCGCAGCACCTACGACGAGATTGCGGACATCACGGTCCTCGGCCGACTGGGCACCCATCTGGGTCATGCCGACGAGCAGCTGCCGCAGACGGGTCATCATGCCCTCGTCCTGGCCCTGCTGCGTGGGTGCGGTGTTGCGCGTCCCCGGGATCAGGGAGCGTAGACGGCGCTTGCGCATGGCTTTTCCTTTCGGAGATTGAATTCGTATTCTACACCTGCATCATGGTGGTCAGTTGAGAGTGTTCACCGCGGTCAGCGTCGCGTCCACGGTGCCCATGGCGTTCTTGATCGGGGTGCTCGCCTCGATCGCGACCCATACGGCCACGCCCGCACCGTATATCCGTGTCGCGAATCCGCTGATCAGTGCGCCGACGATTGTCGCCATATCCATTTTCCATTCTCCTTCAATCTGCATATCTGCGATCTCAGGGTCTTTCAGCGCATCGGAGTCTCCAGGGTCCCGGTATCCTCGAAGAAGGTGCCGATGGTCTTGGATCCGTCGTTTCCGAACGCCCGGACGAGATCCTCGTCCTTCTTGCGATAGACGTCGTATCCCGCGCCTCGGGGATAGCTGACGGAGGAAGTGACGATCCGTCCATCGGGAAGCGTCGCGCGCGTCTCGATGCGCCCGAACAGTCTCTTGGCGTGCGGGTTGCTCATGCTGCTCTCCTGATGAGGTGTGTGCGCCGATGAAGGGCGGTCTCGATGATCGTTTCTGGTGTTCAAGCCGCCTTGGGGGCCCAGTCGCCTTCCTGCTTGAGCCAGTCTCCCGGCTTGCGCGGTGATGCGATTACGCGGTAGCGTCCTCTTTCGGAGCCGTGGAAGCGCGCCGCCTCGTCGGCCTCGTCGAAGGTCTCGAAGCGCCATCCCTCTGCGATGACTGCCGACCAGTCGGGCCGGTTGCCGACGAGCGTTCCTTCCGTCGGGATCGGCCGGGTCAACCATTTTCCGTCCGTCCTGAGGACGGAGAAGTGCCAGAGTGCCGGATCATAGGTGCGTCCCGGCTCGATTTCGTGCTCTTCCATCGCTCAGTCCGGCTGGAAGGAGCGCTTGGAATGGTCGTGGCCCTGCCTGAAGGAGCCGTCGAGATCACCCGTCACCGGACGCTCCTCGCTGGACTTCTTGCCGCGCCGTCGGTTGCCGAGCCCGTCACCCGTTAGGACGCCTGCACCGAAGCTGTTGCCCGATCTGAAGATTCCCATTGCTCTTTCCTTCTCTCAGCGGTCCTGACAGCCGTCATAGGCGGTCTCGTCGTTCGAGCACAGACCGTCGGCGTCCATACGCATTGCCCGGTCCCCGGCTACCGCCAAGGCGATGCCGAGCACGGTGATGATGACGGTCATCACGGATGGTTTCCTGATCATCGTGGTTTTCCTTCCCTAGAGGAGTATCTCTCTGTCGGTGTCGATCTTCGAGAGCGCTTCCTCGACGTTGATGGGGCGCATCCGGTTGCGGAACTGCGTGTGTCTGGGCCGCCTGTGGATATGGCTGAAGACGAAGCCCTCGATCCGGTGCCAGTCGCGTCTCGCGCTCCCGCACCAGGTCAGGACGTTCCCCGCATAGGAGAGGTCCGGGCTGCTGTAGTCGATCGTGAGCTCGCGCTCGTCACCTTCGCCCACGATCTTGAAGTAGAGCTTGGCGTCCTTGGCGATGACCGTCATGAGGTCGGTCGCGACGCAGCGAGGTGCGTTACCACCGGGCGCGTTATCGCTCTCGATGGCTTCGATCCTCCGCCGGAGCGTGTCGTATTCCTTGGTCCGTGCCAGCATTTTGAAGGCGCTGCGATCCACCCGGGTGACGCCCCTGCCGAGAAGCCATCGGAGGAAATCGGCGCGTGTCATGTCGTCGTTGGCCGGCACGCCGTCGATGAGATCTCCCAGATCGGTGGTGTGCTCGGGGACCTTCAGGTAGCCCGTGCGTCCGACCACCTTGTAGATCTCGTATCCCTCCAGCAGGTCGCATTCGACGAGTGCCGACATGGGCTTCCGACGCATGCCGGTGAGATGCGTATCCGGGACGTCTGCGATGACCTCGCACTGCTGGCCGAAGACCTTGAGCGCGACCTTGTCCTTGCCGAAGCAGACCCGTGCCCGCATCCTCATGTTCGAGCCGTCGGAATCGCACTTCCATTCCATCATCATGTCCCGGACCTGCGGAATGCCGTGGACGCCGCGGGTGATCGGGATGCTGTTCTGAGGAGGGGCACCGTATGGCTTCCTGCGGCGGAAATCACGCGGCGGAAATCACGGATCCTGTCCGTCTTGCGTTTCAGCGTCCGCAGATGCGCGTTCGAGAGCTGCTGGACGATCCGGGCCGTCAGCGGGTCGGCGAGAATGGGTTCTGCCATCATGATGCTCCTTGATCGGCTCTTGCGTAGAGTCCGGGATTGTCCACGGCGAACTGGTGACGTCTGCGTCGGGCTCTCAGCTTCTCGGGGTTGGCTGCCTCGCTCCTCTGCAGTGCGCCGAGGAGTTCTCCCGCGCGGTCGAGCAGGTCGTCGGCCAGCCGTACGGCCACCAGGTTGGGCGTCGCTTCGGGCCGTAGCGCGAGCAGGGAGGTCACCGCTTCGTCCTCGTGTCCGGGCCCCAGCCTATCGGCGAGGTCCATCAGGGCGAGTGCGGCGGAACGGCCCACGCCGTGCATGCAGTGCACGAGCAGCGAGCCTTCGCGGTTCTCGCGCAGGAAGGCCAGGCCGGCCTGCAACTGGTCCGATGTGGCCACGGCATAGCCGAGGCTCTCGTCATCACAGTCCTCGAAGGCGAGCACGAGCTGTGGGCGGTCTTCGAGGCGCAGGCGCTGGCGTTCGCGCGGATCCTCGCAGGTGAGGACGGCGTCCCAGCGTCTCTTCTGGCGGTTGGCCTGCGCGAAGCCGCCCACCGCGAGGACGCCGGGTCGCGCCTCCGGAAGCGGAGTCGACATGGCTTTTTCCTTCGGACTGATTGTCTGCTGTTTACCGCGATGCGGAGTGTATGGAGGGCGCCGACCGATGGAGGAAGGCCGGCGCGCCCGATCAGGCGGCGATCTTGACGTCGATCACCGGGATGTCGTTCTTCTCCGCGTATTCACGCACGATGTCGCTCTTCGGACTGATCTCGTCCTTCTTCGCGAAGGGGAGAGGCGTCCCGCTATACGGATGGAAGAGGTAGTCGCGCTGGCGGATCTTGCCGTTCGCGCCGATGACCTGCGCATCCATGGCGACCCAGGTCGGGATGACGTATTCCGTCTCGGGATCGATCGCGAAGTCGATGGGCGTGAGGCCGCACTTCGTCCGGGGAGTGGTCGCGACGCGGAAGTGGTCGGCGAACTCGTCGGTCACCTCGATGACGACGATCTCCCAGTCCTCGGCCGAGAGATTGTCCTGCCCGTGGCGCTTGGCGTCCTCGAGTTCACTGGTGTACCAGCGTCCGCGAACGCGGTGCTCGGGACCCTTGCCGAGGTAGGGAGGGTGTCGACGCGGCCGCTGGCTGGTCGGTCTTGCTCTGTAGAGTCGCATGGCTTTTCCTTTCGCCTGTATTCTTCGATCGATCCATCGGAGGGGAAGGAGCGCGGATCACCCCGCGCTCTCCGTCATCAGCTGCCCTGCAGTTCGCGCGGAGCGTGCAGGACCTCGTTCACATAGGTCGCAAGACCCTGGCGCGCGGAGGCTTCGTCGGCGAATCCGCCGTTCCAGTCCATCCAGCACTCGCACCAGAAGCCCCACTCGCCCTTGTATCGGCCGACCGGGTCCGCGGTGTTGTCCGAGGCGCGGACGAAGTCCGGGATGGTGTCCGTGCCCGGCTGGCACTGGGCCTCAACGCCCACCGTCGCCATCTGCTCGAGCGTCTTCATCGCGTTCTGCTTCATGATTTTTCCTCCATCATGCATTTGCAGGATGACATTGTACCATGTCCGCATTCTTTATGTCGTGCTTTTATTGTCGTTCCGGTGCATGGACATGGATGGGACGGTCGTATCTGACACAGGAGTATCAGGATGAGAGCATCGATGTTGGCAGTGGTGGCGGGGGCATTGATCGTTCCTTCGTCCTCCATGGCACAGGAGGCCGGGACGAGGACTGTCCAGGAGAAGAGGCACGGAGCGGAGATGCGGCGTGCCATGCAGGATCCGGACTACGTTTTCGAGCGCATGGACACGAACAAGGACGGCGTGATCTCCAGGGCCGAGTTCAAGGCGGCCCATGCCAAGGTGCGCCAGAGGATGTCCGAACGTCACGATGCGCGCATGGGGCGCAGGAAGGCGCGCCAGCCGTAGTCCCTTCGGGTGGCGGATGTGGATGTAAAAAAAGGGCCACCCCGGATGGGGTGGCCCTTCTCTTTTCCAGTGGATGCAGAGGCGCTTAGGCGGCCTTCTGTTCCTTCGGCTGCGGGAGGCCGACGACGGAGAGGAACTCACCGCCGCGCTTGCCTTCCTCGGTGCCGGGCGCGTTCTCGAAGAGGCAGCGCAGCTCGAGGTTGTTGCCCTTGCGCAGCATGCCCGAGATCAGCTCGGCGGCCTTGCCCTGGGCGACCACGGTGCGGGTGCGCAGCTGGCCGCGAAGCATCAGTTCGCCGCGGAACTTGATCTTCGGCGTGCCCTTGACGTTCTCCGAACGCTCGGCGGTCGTGGTCTGCTTGATCTTCAGGTTGTAGGCGCGATTGCTCATGTTGGTATTTCCTCTACTTTGTCCTGTCCCAGCATGGTTGGCTGGGCGAGGCGAATGCCCGGTTCGATGATGCGGTATCCACCGCCCCGAGCAGGTGGCGGAAACCGTTTTCCCCTCTCTTGAGAGGAAGCACTTGACCCTTCTGACCGGAGGTCTTTTCCCCCGACCCTCTGGGTCACTGCGATCGCTCGCGCATCGTTTCTTATGGAGATGTCGCGCCATCGAGGATCGGCACGGTCTTGCCGTATCGGACCTCGAAGGCGTTTATCCGTATCTCAGAAGGACGAAGAAGAGGGACGGCCTGGCGGCCGTCCCTCCTTTTGTCGTCGTTCCCGACGCTATCGCGTCAGAAGCGCAGACCCAGGCCGACGAGGGCGCTGTTCACGCCTTCGCTGCCGAGGTCGAAGCCGCCGACATTGCCGAGGTCGTACTGCGAATAGCGGTATTCGACGCTGGCGTAGGCGCGGCTCGAGATGTTGAATTCGGCGCCGCCGCCCAGGCGGAAGCCGTCAAAGTCGACGCTGACGTTGTCTTCGCTGAAGTCGAGGTTCGTGTAACCTCCCGAGACGAACACGGCCGCCGCCGGCGAGACCGGGAAGGTTCCGCGAACCGCCGCGCTCAGCTGACGGTTGTCGACATCGTAGCCGCCGGTGTCGATCGAGACGCTGGCGATGTCGGCTTCGACGCCCAGGAGGAACGCGTCCGAGACGGCGAAGTCGTAGCCGATGACGCCGCCATAGGTGAATTCGGCATCATCGAAGGGGTGATCGTCACCGGTGGTGCCGGCGAGCACGCCCACGCGTGCACCGTCGAATGCGGCGGTCTGCGCCATTGCCGGGGTGGCGACCATGGCCAGGGCGACTGCGGCGAGAGCGAAGATGTTCTTGATCATATTGGTATTCTCCGTGACGACCCGCGACATGCGGGTCCGATAAGGGTGTGGTTCTCGATGGGCTCGAGGAGCCGCCTCCCGTCCAGGGTCGGCTGGTCGATCTTACTTCATGGTGTTTCCCCTGCTGGGTTGATCGGTATGAACCGGCGTCGCTCGCTCAACTGAGCGGGGCGATCTCGCCGTTCAGGTCGTGCTCGACGATCTCGCCGTCGATCATCACGTCGTAGTCGTCGCCTCCGTGGTATCCTCCGTACCACTTGGCCACGAGATGGGCCGACTTGGCCTCCACGCGCATCTGGGTGCTGCTGCCGGACTCCTGTCCGAGCGAGGCCGAGAAATCAGCGGCGTCGCGATTTTCGAACGAGAGGGTCACGATTCTATCGGACATGGAGCGATCCTTATGATGGATGATGGAATGGGTGGGAACCGCGCATGCGGTTCAGGCGGGGCGCACGGTCCCCTCGAAACGCGACTTGCGCTCGATGCGCTGGCGCACGAGCATGTCGAAGGCCTGTCCGCTCAGTGATTCGGCGAACTCGATCGCGTCGTAGTCGGCCATGACCGCGGTCACCGAGCTGTCACCGATGGCGCAGGCTCCCCCGAACATGGTCACGTGGATCATGCCGTCGACGGGGCTTATCTCTGCGGTCCCGAGGCGCACGACGATGTTCTGCGTCTTCTGCCGTTGGCCGGTGACCACTTCCTTGAGAGCGATCGCCATGGCGAGGGCGCTGTCGATGCTCATCGAGATGCGTTCCTGGTCGCAGTCCGGAGCCGCGCTCATGATCTGTGCGAGGACCTCGTCATCGACCATCGCGTTCTTCGCCACGGCCCAGTGACCCAGGTCGTGGTCCTTCTCCAGGCGGCGGAGCTTGTTGTGGATCATGCGTCTTCCTTGCGTTCTAGCGGATGAAGGGGGCGAAGAATGCGAGCGTCTTGACCGTCACGAGGACGAGGAAGAGAGCGGCGAGGATCAGGCAGCTCCGGTGCATCGTGGTCCTGTCGCGTCTCACGCCGGCGTAGTAGAGGAATCCGGAGAAGCAGATGAAGTCCACCATGATCGAGAGAAGATCCTGGACGATGTGGCCGGAGCGCATGTGCACGACGAAGAAGCCTGCGATCGCACAGACTCCGAGGGTCGTCAGCACGGGGTGGCGCTGGATGTCGGCGAGGACGGGGTTCTGCATGTCGTTGCTTCCGATTTGGATGGTGGATCGCCCGGCTGGATTCGAACCAGCGTTACGGTAGTCAAAGTACCGGGTCCTTCCGCTAGACGACGGGCGAACATGGTGTTCGGCGCTGTCGTCGCGGGGCTTTGGGAAGGCGGTGCGGGAGCGGGTCATCCCGCTCCCGTCATGTCGTGGTCAGTCCTCGAGCCCCAGCGCCTCGAGGATGGCTTGGCGGTCTTCGGCGCGCTTCAGGTTTACGATCTGCGCGCCCTTGCGCTGGGCCAGGCGCATGGCCTGTCCTGTGCCGCCGCTGGCCCGGCCGTCGACCGTCCAGCAGATGACGAGGTCCGTGACCCGGTTCAGGCTCGCGCCCATGATCTGCGGGATGTTGCGCGTGTGGAGCTTGCGAGCACCCTGACTGCACTTCTCCCATGCGGGATGCGTAGCCGAGGCGATCTCCTCCGCCCGCTCCAGGATCTCGCCCGAGATGACGATCGGCGAGCCTACGCCCTGCATAGGCCGCTTGCGCCCCAGAGCGCGGGTCACGTCGATCTCCTTCGAGCCGATCTTCGGCTTGAAGCCGTGCCAGGGGTGGAAGATCTCGCATGCCGACGCATTGCGCCATCCGGCCTCGAAGGCGAGGTCCGCGCCGCCGGCGCCGCCCGAACGCAGGATGCCGCCGAGTTCCTCGATGCGGCGTCCGATGCGCGTCATGAGCTTCAGAACATCGTCAGGCGTCTCGCGCGATCCGATACCCGTGACCACGAGTCCCTCGTCGGTCTTCGCCCGGGCCAGGATGGCGCGGAGAGTGTCGGCGAAGCTCGATCCGTCGACGGCCTTCGGCTCGTCCAGTCCAAGATTCATCATTTTCCATCTCCTAGAATTCTACGACGATCCGTTCGGTCCGCCCTTCTCCCGAAGGGTTTTCCGCTCCGGGATCACCAGTCTCCGCTGGCACCGCCCCCACCGAAATCGCCTCCGCCACCCGAGAAGCTGCTGCTGGAGGAGCTGCTTCCGCCGTAGGAGGAAGAGCCGTATCCGATACCGGCTCCGAAATCGCTGGAACTCGTCCTTCTGCGACGTTCTTCTTCCTCTTCCCGGGCCTTCTTGCGTTCGCGTTCGCGACGATCGCGTTCCTGGCGCTCGCGTTCCGCCCTTTCCTCGCGCTGACGACGTTCCTCGTCCTCGAGGCGTTGACGGATCGCCATGGTCTCGCGATTCGGTGCCGATATGACCTTGGCCAGCTGAGGGTCCATCGCGACCGCATAGGCCTGCAGCTCGTCGGAGGGACGCGAGAGGTGGGCGATAACCGCAGCCCTCTCGTGAACTGCCCGGCGCTTCTGCTCTTCGGTGACGTGGTCCGCGACGTAGCGGAGCATCTCCGGATCGCGGGCGATGACCAATGCGACCTCTTCCGGAGAGGGCGAGGCGATGTACTGGATGGCCAGGGGATTCTGGCGCAATGCCGTCATCCGCATCTCCTCGTCGACATCCATGATACCTCCGAGGATCATGCCATCGCGGGAGAGGGCGCTGATCTTGTGCTCCTTCGTCACTGACGCTCGCGGCCGCACCATCGTGACGGACCGCGGATCGTCGGCGATGGCGATGGCTATCTGCTCTTCGGTAGGATTGTCGATGTGCCTGATGGCGCTGCCCTGCAATCGGATGGCCATGTTGAGATGGTCGGTGTCGACGGGTCTCAGATCTGCGATGATGTCCGGATCGGCGGAGATCGCCAGTCGGATCTCTTCGCTCGTGACGTTCTTCAGCTTGAGTATGACCTGCGGGTTGTTCTCGATCGCGGTCTTCCGTTCCTCCGACGTGGGGTCGGAGATGAGGAGGATGTTCTTCCCGTCCGCCTCGATGAAGCGCCGTCGGAGCAGTTCCTGATCGAAGTTGTCGCCGTATTCCAGTCGTCGCTCGGTTCCGCTCATGCGCAGTGCCGCGAGGATGGTGTTGGGATTGCTGCCTGCTTTTCGCAGGAGGTCGTGCCATGCGGCGAGGCGACGGGCCTTCCGCCGTCTTGGGATCGTGGCGAGGAACCATCCGATGAGGACGGTGATGATCCCGGAGATGCCGATGCCGACCCAGCTCAGGAAGTTCCAGAACGCGTATTTCCTCTCGAGGGAGCGCTTGGACTGCCGTGCCGCCTCGTCCGCGGCCCGCTGCTGCGCCTCCGGGGTGATCTGGGGCAGGATCGCCTGGGTGACGGCCATGATCCCTGTGGCGTAGTCCCCTTCGCGGAAGTATGGCTTGGCGATGTCGAGGGTGCGTCCCGACTGTATGTCGGTCATGGACCATTCGAGGCCGTAGCCCACTTCGATCCGGTGCTTCCTGTCATTCGGAGCGATGAGGTATACGAGACCGTCATCGAGTTCTGCCGATCCTATTCCGAGGAACCGGGCATAGCGGTTCGTGAAGGTCTCGATGTCGTAGCCATGGAGGCTGGGGACGGTGACGATCGCCATCTGCCGCCCGTTCTCTTCGGAGAAGGCCCTGAGCTCCGCATTGAGGGCCTCTTCCTGCTCCTGCGGGATCACGTCCGCGGTATCGAGAACCGGCTCGCCCTGAAGGGGAAGGAAGTGGTCTTCGATCGCCGCTCTTGCCGGGGTGGCCGTGAGCGCGCCCGCGAATGCGAGCGTGAGGAGCATGCGTATCATCGTGAGTCTTCCTTGGAGGCGTTCCTCGGCGTATCAGTCGAGGAAGAAGGCATACCAGATGCAGATGCCGAATGCCGTGATGATCATCGCGAGGGGGAAGATCATCCTGGGCATGTCATGCGCCATGTTCTGGAGCATCTGGCGGGTTCTTGGCTTCATGCGGAAAGGGCCTCCTTGATGGGAGGCCCTCATGGATTGTCAGGATGGCGTTGTCGACCCTCAGCGCGCGCCGAGCATCCGCGCGAGGAGCCCGGGGCGGTCCTGGTCCATCGGCTGGATCCTGCCGTATTTCTGCAGACGCAGCGAGGCGTCGGTATAGGGGCGCGGCTGATTCCATGAATCAGGACGCGATGAACGGAACATCTGCGAACTCATGTGTCTACTCCCTGTCTCATGGTTTTCATTCTGTCGTATCCACGGAACGCTTTATCCCACATAGGTTTCCCCTTGGGAAGGGCCATTCCGTTTCCTGCGGTATCTTCGGAGGCTCAGCCGGCTCGAAAGTTGATCAGTTCTCCATTATCGGCGAACCAGAAGGTGCCCACGTTGGAACCGTTCCTTCCGCCCGAGACATGCTCGTAATGGAGCGCGACGAACACTGACGTGTGCTTGCCGTTCTCGTCGTCTTCGACCTCGCCGGCCCGTATCTTGAGATGGGTCCCGGAGACGATCATGTCGAAGATGCCGTGTTCCTGCTCGATCGGCAGACTGAAGAACTGCTCGCCCGAACGCGTGCGATTCTCGTCGTAGGGTGCGGGATCGACCGAATGGCCGAAGCGGTCCTTGATCTGCTCCGCGACGAGGGCGGCGATGCGGTCATTGTCGGCGATCATTCTCTTGTTCCTTCCTTGTCACCGGATATTGCCTGTCGGCGCTATGCGGCCTTCCGTCTTTCCTGTCCGGTCCTCTCGAATTCGAGCCAGCAGTATCCGTCCATCCGTTCGATCCGGTCGATCGTGATGTCGGGGAGGCCCTCGCATGCCATCAGGTCGTGAAGACCGATGCGGTCCTGACCCAAGAGCTTCTGGATCGTCGCCTCTGGGAGGGAGATGGTGAGACCGTCCTCCGCCAGATGAGGGTAGCGATTCTCGCGGTGTTCGATCCGTCCGCGCAGCTCTCCTCCGAGGACCTCGATGGTCGCGTCGTATTCACCGAGGCGGAAGTGATGACCCTCGCGGAAGAGCTTGGCTTCCACCGCCAGGAGCCTGTCCGTGGGGATCCTGTTCCAGAGCCATTGGCCCAGTGGCCTGAATTTCCTGAAGGCGTCCATGGGTCAGTCCTCTTTCTGGCTGCGTGGCAGGGCCCACAGCGCATCTTCCTCCATCCGCTCGAAGGAGCTTTCGAGGCGGTACTGTGCGACCCTGTTGAAATGGCACTGGGTCGCGGCGAGATCTGGGATGCCCGGCGCTTCGATCAGCATGGGCAGGCGCAGTTCGCCCTTCTCGATGAGGTGACGGTGACCTTCCATGGTCGCCAACGGGATCTTGAGGTGGAGGATGTCTTCCATCATGTGGACGACACGCCCTATCCCGAGGGCGTCGATCTGCCCGAAATAGTCGCCTCGGCTCTTGGTGAGGCGCAGCCACCACTTGCCGTGGAATGCGCTGTAGACGCCGTCCTTCGAGATCTTCTCGCGCGCCATGGACCGCTGTTCCTCATCGAGGAGGGTCACCAGCCATCTGGCTATCGCATATGCCTTCATGTCAGGATCTCGCTCAGCCTGGTGTTGTCGATCTTGGCGAAGATGTAGTCGCTCTCGCCGTTGCGATACCTTCCTCCGTCGATCGGGACGGCCGGCAGTTCCGGCACCCCCTCGAAACGGACGATCCTGTCGAGTGTCGTTCCGGCGTCCACGGCATCCCAGCGTCCGATGTGCACGGCTTCCGGCTCGGAGATGGTCATGAGCGTGTCGTTGATCCACATGCCCTTGTGCGTGAAGACGTGTCCGTCAGCAGGCTTCCTCCGGTTCCGCCATTCGATGCGCAGGGAGATGCTTCCGAGCATCTCGACGTAGACATCCTGCTCCAGGCCGCGTTCGATGCGTGCTCTGCCGTCCTCGAAGTGCGCCATGATGGCCCGTAGGTTCCAAGCGGCGATCGGGCGCAGGCGGAAGTCCTGTGTCATCGCTTTCTCCCCTCTTCGACATGGCTGAAGACCGGCCGCGGTCATCGCGCCGGTCGCCTTCCTGGATTTCTGTGTTCGGGTCCGAGGACCGCGCCCGGGCGCGGTCCTGTCTCGGCCTGCCTCTTTCGGTCGGACGGCGTGTTCCACCCCTCGGTGGGCACGTCCTCCCGGGACAACCGTGATTGCCCCAGACGCGGATCACCTCCTTTCGCGCAATGGGCACGTCCGGGGTGCCCAGTCGTCTGTTGTCCTGCGCTGACCGCCGTGCGGTGCGCGGGTTGATTCCTTCGGCTTTTCCCTCTCTCAGGGAGCCTTGCCTTGTCCGCCCTCTAGGCGGTGACTTCCTTCATTCTGGTGACTTCCATGCCCGCCGGGCTGAAGCTGACGAGGATCATCTCGTCTTCGGCCGGAGGCGCGAACGGCATTCCGGTCATGTCGAAGATCGTGAAGGTCTGGATCGTCTTCGGATCGTTGTCGCGAATGCGTTCGTCCGTCATGTTTTCCCTTCCTTCATCCTGTTTCGCTTGTCATTCTCCAATGCAGCGATCTGTCCAGACGGTCCCGTGCATCTGCGATCGCGATGAAGGGGCCTCCGAATTCGGTTTCCAGGTCCCCGCGATCCGCATAGCGCCACTTGGGCCAGATGCCCCATGCCAGAACGGTGCTGTCGTCTCCCATGCGGTGGCGGGCGTGGAAGGCGTGTCCTCGGACCTCGTATCCTGTGACCACGCGCCTCGTGTCCGTATGGCAGGGACCGGGCTCTCCTTCCTCGAGGAGGGAGTTGAGGGCCGAGCACAGCGTATCCGCCTCGGTGCGGCTATGACAGCTCATCGATCGCTCGTCGTGGTGCGGTCTCGTTCTCATCGCTCTTCCTCCTGTCCGGATATGGCCTCCGACACAGACCCGCGGATGTGTCCGACCACGCTGTCGCGCGGTGCGATGAGCGTCAGGACGATGATGAGGACTGCGAGGCCGCCTCCCGTCTTCATCCGCCCGCTCATGCGGTCGTCTCGGTCAACTGGCGTCGGCGTTCGAGGGCCTTGCCGCCGTCGTCGTCGCGCATATCGTGCATCTGGATGTAGTCCGGCGCCAACGCCAGGACCGCATCCCGTCCTGCGATGATGCCGTTCTCCACCGCGAACAACATGCCGAGACCCGCGCGCAGGGCATCAACGCGGTTCTGCCGCTGGAAGCGCCGCAGGGCGGCGTAGATGTAGCCGTGCCAGACGAGCTCGCCCTCCTGCTTCATGAGATGCGCGAACTGCAGACCGCCCTGCCGGTTCGGCGGGACATTGCTGCTGGCGATGTCGAATATGTCCATGGCATGGGCCATGTACTCGACGTTGTTGAGGCGCCCTTCGATCTTCTCGATCAGGGTTTCGTCCCTGATGTGCGTCTCGGCGCCAGGTGCACTGACGCGGCCCTTGTCGAAGACGTATCCCGCTGCCGCCATGAGCGGATGGTTCTCGGCGTCGATCGGCATGTCTCTTTTCCTTCCGTTGGGCGGTGTCAGCTCGTCTACCAGTTGGAGGGTGGATCCTTCAGCAGGAGAGGGGTCGCCACCGTTTTGGCGAAGTTGATCGTGGTCTGGCCTGCGGCCTCGTGCCAGCTGTCGATGACGAGACCCAGACCGCGCACGTATTCGTGATCGAAGATCGTCTCCAGCGGCTGTCCGATGGCCGCGGCGAGGGCGGTTTCCGGGAAGACCCTGTCGACGACCAGCTTGTGATCGTCGAGATGCGCGACCTCGGCTTCCTGCTCGTCGTCGCTCCAGTCGAGGACGATGATCACGATGGCGATGATCTGTCCCGGTGCGAAATTGAGTGTGATGTCTCTGGGGTGACCCTTCACGGGCTCCTTGGTGGAGAAGCCATGGAAGGTGGAATCGTCGGGAAGCTCGGACTGAGTGATGTTGGGGACGATCGTATCGATGTATTCCTGCGCGGTGCGTGGTTCGTCTTCCAGGGTCCTCAGTGCTTCGGCCCATCTGGGTCGGAGCTCCATTTCGACGATGTGACCGGCGATGTCCTGCGCCTCGCGTTCTTTCTGCAGAAGGGCGAGCGTCCTGAGTGTGACGGGCTGCACGCCGACGACGAGCCGATCCTCCTCGTCACGCTGCGATTGCTCGATCTTCCAGCACGAGACGTTCACCCATTCGTGGTCGACGTAGGTGCGCCCGTCCTGGATGGTCATGAGATCGCTTTCGATCTCTCTCAGGCGAGCCGCGACTTCTCCGGCTATGTTTCCCACTGTGGTGGTTTCGTCCATATCGTAGACTGGAATGTCGACGATCTTGTCGCTGATCACGGAATCGAGGAATACCTGCTCGTCGGGGACGACGCGGCTTATGCTCATGCTCATGAGCCGTTCGTGTGCCTTGGAGCAGGCATCGGCGATGCGCTCCCCGTGTGCGCTGACGATGTCGTGGAGCGTGAGGTTCATGCCGCGATCCTCACGAGACTGCGGATCTCTCCCGCATCGAGACGGGATTCCGTCGCGTGACACCATCCCTCGAGATCCTTCCGTGCCTCGATGGCCATACGGCCGAGATGATTGCTCGGATATCCTCCCCATGACACATCGCTGCATGTGGAAACGCCGGTCGCGAGCTTCGTGAACACCTTCCAGGACCTGTCGTCGTATTTCGGACCGCAGCCGAGATCGCAGTTGCCGATGTATCCGAAGGAGAGACCCAGGGTGGGGAAGAGGACGGAGAGTTCGGTGACCTGGTCGCGCAGCATGGCGTTCGCCTCGTCCATGCTCATGCCGTCCGCCCGGACCCGTTCGTCCACGATCTCCTCGATCAGGACGACGAGATCGGCATCGGTCCAACCGATTCCCTGTAGATGGCGGTTCCGCATTCCGATGGAGCTCTGCATCATCGGCCAGGCTCGCATTTCGAGTTCACGCAGGACCGGATCCTCGGGTATACCGCGCAATGCGTCGAAGACCGCGTGTGCGAGGACGTTCTCGAGATGCATGAGATCGCGTCCCTCGAAGTGGGTCTCCGCCTTCGAGATCGTCGATGCCCCGCTTTTCAGGCGAAGCAGGGGTTTCGCCATGCCATCGGTGACGAGCGTGAGCACCAGTGGGGCGAGCATGAGCTTGGTCACGTCTTTTCCTTTCGATTAGGACATTTCCGATATCGTCACCTGAAATGAGAAGACCCGCCGAAGCGGGTCTTCCTTTGCCGGTGTTCTGAGGTGCAGGTGTCACTGCTCCCGAATGCAGCGGTAGGTGCCGCCGGAATCGTAGTCCTGCCGGTATCCATCGGATACCCAGCGGCACTGCCCCGAGCGGGTCATTTCGACGTAGGTGCCGCCCTGGTTCCGGCAGTTGGCCCAGGCGGGGTTCATCGACTCGACGGGTGAATACTGCTCGTTCGCATTGATCCGCTCGCCGTTCTGCCATCCGGTGTAGCAGGAGTAGCCGTTCCGGTCGCCCCAGGTTCCGGTGAAGAGGACCGTCTGGGTGCAGGCCTGCGTCGACGTCGCCGGATGTCCGGCGCTTGTGCAATACGAGGTGGAGACGGTCTGGTTGACACCGTTCCTCCTGCACGAGGTCATCGAGGCGGTCTTCACGCCGTTGGAGCAGGCACCGTAGGCCCCGTAGGTCGGCGTGTAGGAGCAACCCGAATACTGCGCCGAATTCTCGCTGTCGGTGACCGCGAGACCGCGACTGGTGCAGACCGAGGACGCGACGGGTGTCCCGCTCGCGAGGCACGTCCCCGACCGGGTCCTCGTCGCCGAAGTCGAACAGCTGGAGCTCCATCCGCTCCATCCGCCCCAGTTGACGGTGAGATTGTCGGTGGGCGTGCAGCCCGAATAGTCCTCGACGGTCTGCGTGGTCGCAGGCTTGCCGCCACCGCAGTAGCCGTCGCTGACCGTCTCGCCCGTCTGGGTGCGCCGGCAGATGACGCTGCGCGTCTGGGTCTCGTTCGGCGTGCACGATGAACCCGGGTCCTGCCAGCCGCCGGTGATCCACTGGTAGGAACAGCCCGAGTAGTCCGCACCGTTCGAGACCGTGCGGGTCAGCGAGACGCCCCTGCTGGTGCAGGTGCTGTCCGAGACGATCGTGCCGTCCGAGCGCCGGCAATCGGCGGTCTGGGTCTCGGTGTTGGCCCCCGAGCAGGTCGGATTCGCGGGGTTCGTCCAGTTGACCGCACTGTAGGAGCAGCCCGAATAGTCGGCATTGTTCGAGACCGTGCGCGTCAGCGAGATGCCCTGACCCGTGCAGACGCTGTCCGAGACGATCGTGCCGTCCGAGCGCCGGCAATCAGCAGTCTGCGTCTCGGTATTGGCCGCCGAGCAGGTGGGGTTGGCGGGGTTCGTCCAGTTGGCCGCGGCATAGGTGCATCCGGCGGTGTTGCTGACACCGTTCTGCGTCTCCGTCAGGGCAACGCCGCGTCCGGTGCATTCGCTGTCCGACACGATCGTTCCGTCCGAACGGCGACAGTCGGCGGTCCGGGTCCGCGACGTGCTGGTCGAGCATGCGGAAGCATAGCTCCAGCCCGTCCAGTTGACAGCACTGTAGGAGCAGCTCGAATAGACCGCACCACTCTCGGAGCCGCTCGGCTTGGGACCTGCGCAGTTGCCATCGGCGACGGTCGTGTTGCCCGAACTCGACTTGCAGACGTAGTTGGCAGGCCGCGAGGCATTGCTGGAACAGGTGTTGTTCCATGCGCCCCAGCCTTCCTGCTTCCACGAATAGGTCACGCAGGATTCGGTCTCGGTGAGCGGATCCCCGCGGCTGGTGCAATTGCTTAGCGCGACGTTGTCACCGGTCGAACGGGTGCAGGTGGTCATCGTGCGGCTGCGGCTGGTGCCATCACACGCGCCCCAGGCACCGTAGTTTGCCGTGTAGCTGCAGGTCGAGTAGATCGCCATGCTCTCGGACGTGGCCGGCTTCGTGGCGGCATTGCAGCCGCTGGTGACGGTCGTGCCGTCCGAGCGGCGGCAGGTGACCGTCTGGGTCCGGCTGGCATTGTTCGAGCAGGTGCTGTTCCACGCGCCGAAGCCGCCTTCGACCCAGCTGTAGGAGCACGCCGAGTAGTCCGCCACTGTCTGCGTGGTCGGGGGCTTGGTCGCGGGGTTGCACTCGCTGTTGGCGACGGTCGTGCCGTCCGAACGGCGGCAGGTGACCGTCTGGTTCTGCGTCTCGCTCGCGGTGCACGAGGGACCCGGATCCTGGAAGCCGCCCTGGACCCACGCGTAGGAGCAGGACGAATAGTCCTCGACCGTGCGGCTGGTGGCCAGCTTGGGCTTCGTGCAGAAGCTGTCGGCGACGTCGCGGCCGTCGCTGCTGCGGCAGGTGACGGTGCGGCTCTGGGCCTCGTTCGCCGAGCACGACGCACCCGGATCCCGCCAGGCGCCTGGCACCCAGTCGTAGGTGCACGAATCGTAGACCGGCTTCGTCTCGCTGACGTCGGGCTTGGCACCGTCGTCCTCGAGGCAGCGAGCTGCCATGTCGTTCGTCACGGTTCCGTCGCTGCGCAGGCAGTTCACCGTGCGCGTGCGGTTGGCGGTCGAGGAGCACTGCGAGTCCCATGCCCCCCACGTCTGCGGATCCCAGGAGTAGTCGCAGCCCGAGAAGTCCTCGACACTCTGGGTTGCGGCCGGCCGCTCCGCTGCATCGCACTTGGTGTCCGCCTCGACATTGTCGTCGAGATCGCGGCGGCACCAGACGGCGCGGGTCTGCGTCTCGTTCGCGGTGCAGCTGTCACCCGGATCGGTGAAGTCCTCCTCGGCGTCCCAGCTGTACGAACACGAGGAATAGTCCTCACGCACGTCGATCGTCGTCGGCTTGCTGCCGGCATCGCACTGTCCGTCGGCGACCTGGACCTTGTCGAGATCGCGTTCGCAGAACACGTCGCGGGTCCACTCCTCGGTGGCTGTGCAGTTCTGGCCCGGGTCGGCGAAGGGATCGCTCGAGTTCCACGAATAGGTGCAGGTCGAGTGATCGACGACCGTCCGTTCCGTCGTGGGCTTGGTCCCGCTACAGAGGGCGTCGGCGACCTTCACGTCATCGTAGGAACGCCGGCACTCCACGGTGCGCTGCTGCGCCTCTGCGTTCGAACAGGAGGGACCCGGATCCTGCCACTGGCCTTGGTACCAGTCGTAGGAGCAGCCCGTGTCGATGAAGGACTGCTTCGAATCCTCGGGCTTGGGCCCCACGTCGCGGCAGTAGGAATCACCGACCGGGCGCTCGTTCACGACGCACTGGACGTCACGGCGCTCCTCGTAGGGACCGCAGGCGTTCTGCGGCTGGACCACGTTGCCGTTGGTGTCGTAGATGAGGAAGGGACTGACCCGCCACTCCGCGCCCTTGGTCGGGACGATGAGGGGCCGCCGCATGACGACCTCCTGGGCACTCGCGGCCATCGGTATCGTGGCCGTCATCACGGCGCAGGCCGCACTCGCAAGCAGAATGGCACGTCTCATGGTCAGCACTCTCGTCCGAATAGAATCACTCTGTGCAGAGCATAGAGGATTTTCAGGATGAGAGAAGAGGAAAAAGGCCACACATCCGGTATGTTACGCGCAAGAACCGCACCTGATCTGATCAAGGGTCAGATATTTTTCTCGCGATTCAATGACATCCGCCATACTGCGGTAGCGGAAGCCGAGGGCCTTTTCGGTGCGATCGACACGCTCCACGTCCTGCCTCGCTTTCAGGATGATGTCCCCTTCGCCGGTATGGATCCAGGAGTCGACATAGCTTTCGCGCCATATGCGCGCATGGAGGCAGGCGAGCGCCAGTGCGTCCTTCGTGTCCCCGTCCATGGCGGGCTGGTCGTCGGCGAGGCGGAGCAGCAGGGATCGGTGCGCTTCGATGGTCTTCCGGGTCTCTTCCTCTATGGAGGGATCGTCGAACGCTTCCCTGTCACTGATCGCGTCCATGACGATCGAGCGGAGGATGCGGCGCGGAGGCATCTTGGCCATGGTCAGGCCGCTCCCCGCATCTGAACGACGTTCCCGTCCTCCGCTTCGTCTGATACCGGGCAGTCTTCGGAGATGGCCTCCGCCATGAGCTGCGCGTCCCACGGATCCATGTAGCTGGACTGTGCGAACTGGGCTCCCCCGGGAACTCCGCCGATGATCGCCAGCATGTGCCCGGCTCCCATGAGGTCCTCTGCGCCGGCCTCGTCTATGACGAGGTTGGAATTGACCTTCGAGGACACCCGCAGGCAGATCTTGTTGGCGATGTTCGCCTTGATCTTGCCGGGGATCGTGATCTTGTCCGGACGCTGCGTCACGAGGATCAGGTGGATGCCGCAGGCCCGGCCCTTCGCCGCGAGCCTGGCGATCAGGCTTCCGGTGTCCTTGCGGTAGTCGTCGTCGATCATGTAGTCCGCCAACTCGTCGTGGACGACGTAGAGGCGCGGCATGACCCGGGCATCGTGCTCCTGGAAGGAGACTTCCTGCACGGGGCCGTCGGTGGCGACCTTCACCTTCACCTGGACCTTGTCGATCTCTCCGCTGCGCACGCGCTCGTTGAACGTGTCGAGATCGCGGGCGCGCGCCCCGCCGAGCAGGGCGTATCGACGCTCCATCTCGGCGACAAGGTCGACGTATCGCTGACTGGACTCGTCCATCTCGGTGACGATCCCGCCTTCGAGGTGAGGAAGGCTCTCGAGCCACTGGTAGTCGACGCCGGCCTTCGGGTCGATCAGGTGGATGCGCGCCATCTCCGGGGAGTTGGTGGCGCAGATGTCCATGATCAGATTGGCCGCGAGCACGCCCTTGCCGCCGCCCGATTCACCGGCGATGAGGGTGTGCGGCCCCGAGACCGGCTGCCCGCCGAAGGGGTGGGCGAGGTTGAGGTAGAGGAGTTCACCGCTGTCCTCGCGCTCTCCGACCACGAAGCTGGTGTTGTAGTAGGGCGCGGTTTCCGCGAGCTCACGGCGCTGCCACAACAGACCCGTCTCGGTCACGTGGCGGCTGTCGCGCTTGACCATGACCGCGATGTATCCCTTGCCCGGACGCACCGCGAGGATGTCGAGACCCCATGTGGTGTAGAGATAGCTGCGCTTCTTCTCGATGCGATCGACCGAGATGTTGTCGTTGCCCTTGAAGAGCACGAGTGCGGCATTGGGCGTCAGCCGGATCGACTTGATGTCGGCCTTCATGTGGTAGGAGCGGAGAGCCTCCTTGAGGGTCTCGGCGGTGTCCGAGAGCCACGCGTCGGCATTCGCCATCTCGCCGCCGTCGTGATAGTCAGCGAGAAGGGCCGGGACGCTCTTGTGGAAGGTTCCGGTCTGCGCGATCTTGGTCATTGTCGTTTTCCCTTGCGATCAGTCATTCGCATGCGCACCCACGCATGGGTTCAGGTGGCGACCGAAGGGCCGCCACCTGTGTTGTGTTCAGAGCTTTCCGATGATCTCGGATGCGTATTGCGGCGCCGCGAAGGAGGTGCCCGTAGCGAGAGTCGGCTGACCGTCGCGGTCGATGGTGGGCACATCCTCGCCGACGCGCCATACCATGCGTTCGCGCAGACGGCCGTTCATCCGGGCGCTGAATTCCGAAGGGCGACCTTCCGCGTCCAGCGACGAGACGATGTAGACGTTGGCATCCGCCTCCTTGAGGATCATGCCGCCCAGCGCCACGCCGCCCTGATTGCCCGCGGCGAGAACCACGGCGATACCCTTGTTGGCGGCCTCGATGAAGAGGTCACGCGTCTCGCTGTGCATCCGTCCGCTGAGCGATGCCTGGATCACATCGACGTCCATGTCGATGGCCATGCGCAGCGCGCGTCGGATGGCGCGTTCGTCGACCTCGCAGATGTCGCCGCGGCAGCGGTTCTTGTCGACGCGCATGCCGATGAAGCGCACGTTCGGTCCGGTCCGCTCGGCGATGATGTTCGCGACCATCGTTCCGTGCGAGGAGCGCATCTCCTCGCGGGGGTCCTCAGGATCGTAGAGGTCGTAGTTGCCGTCGACGCGGCCCGTGAGCGCACCGACCTCGGTGATGCCCGTATCCAGGACGGCGACGGTGATCGTGTTCCTGGTCTCCTGCGCGCTGATCTGCGTCGGCATTGCCAGCAGGGCCGCGATCGCGATGATGATCTTCTTCATTTTTTCCATCCTTGCAGATTATCTGCCCTAATCGCTCCTCGGAGCATTTTCGGAAAGTCGTTTTCCACCGGCGGGTGTGGATGCAAAAAAAGGGCCGCCCGTCATGGGCGGCCCTTCTCTGCGTCTGGTGCGCTCGACAGGATTCGAACCTGTGGCCCCCGGATTAGGAATCCGATGCTCTATCCAGCTGAGCTACGAGCGCATGGGAGATTTTCCTCTCCCTATCTGGTATTCATCTCTCCACGGACTGACAATCGTATGCCGATTCCTCGTGGTATTGTCCCTCGTCAGTCCTGATGGTGAGCATGGCTCCTCCGTCGAGGTCGCGCCGGATATTGGTGACCGTTCCTTCGATGGCCTCATCGTTCCGGTCGACCCGCACGCGACTTCCGCAGTGGAAGTCGGTCTCGTCGAAGTCGATCATGATCATCCTTTCAGGATTGCGTTTCCTCTTCCTCGTGGATCTCGACATCATACATGAACATGTTGATGATCCAGTCCGCTCCCTCGGGGTTGTGCATCTCCGCCGCGGTTAGCATGAGACAGGGGAATCGTTCGGGATCCTCGTCCCAGAGCTTCTGGTTCGGGATCGGTCTATCGTTGCCCTGCCAGGCGTAGCTGCGGCCCTTGAGGCTCTCTTGGTATTCGTCGAGTTCCTCGCGGTTCCGGAAGAGGACCGGGTTGCGGTAGCCGCCGATGGTGGCGGCGATGCGGGCGTCGTTGTCGAGGTATTGCATGTGCGTATTCCTTGGTGCGGCCTCATCGGCCGTAGATCTCAAGGCACGCGGATCTTTCTGCTTCAGTCCACGTGCCGCTCAGGCGGGGGTGCGGCTGAAGCCATTTAGTCGAGAATTCATTTTTCCATCCTTCATGATCAGGCTGCCTTCCTTCGGCTGGCCAGGTCGATGACCTCGAATTCATTGGTCTCGCGCAGGGGGTTCTCAGGCTCGTCCACGTGCCCCTTGGGGTCGATGTGGATGATCACTTCCGTATCGGGGAATTCCTTGGCGAGGTCCGCCTCGATGTTGTCAATGATGTCGTGTGCCTCGCCGACGGTCACGTCGTCCGGCATGTCGACGTGGAACTGAGCGAAGTGCGTCGAACCGCTGGTGCGGGTGCGCAGATCGTGCAGGTTGGAAACCTCGTGGTGCTGGGCCACGATCAGGATCAGCTTCTCGCGGCGTTCCTCGTCCCATTCTCGGTCCATGAGATGGTCGATGGCCTCGCTCGCGGTGTGCCAGGCTCCGTTGGCGAGCCATGCGGCGATGGCCAAGCCGCAGAGGGGGTCGATCCAGGTCACGTTGGTGAACGCCTGCGCGCCCATGGCGACGATGACCGACAGGTTGAGCAGGAGATCGCTCTTGTAGTGCATGGCGTCCGCCTTGATGGCGATCGAGCCGGTTCGCATGACGACGAAGCTCTGGTATCCGATGAGCGCGAGCGTGAGGGCGATGGCGATTCCCGAGGCGATGATCGCCGGTCCTGTCGCGATATGCCCCGACGTAGGTGATGCGAGCTCCAGCATTGCCGAATAGGCGATGAGCAGGGCGGCGGCGCCGACGAGTGCCATCTGCGCGGCGGCACCGAGGGCCTCTGCCTTGCCGTGTCCGAATCGGTGATCCTCGTCGGCCGGCTTGGCAGCGTAGGCGACGGCGATGAAGACCATCACCGAAGCGGCGAGGTCCAGGCCCGTGTCCGACAGACTGGCGAGCATGGCGGTCGAGCCGCTGGCGAAGGCTGCCCATCCCTTGACCGCGAGAAGCGCGAGGGCGGTGCAGACCGAAGCGATGGCGGCGGAGCGGGTCAGTGCCGAACGTTCCGTTGTCATGGCTTTTTCCTTTCGAAATTCATGTTGTGCAGCACTCTCCCCATGGAGAGATCCCCGCTCCGTGTTCGTATGGTCGCATTTTCAGGATGGGATGGGAACATGCCGCGTGCATGCGGCATGCCTCAGGCGGAGATGTCCGTCACCTCGATGCTCTCGATCATCCCGCCGCGGGCGCCGTAGGCATCGAGGACCGTCATGCGGTCCCCGAGCATGTCCTCAGCCGCCTTCTTCATGGCAGCGGGATCGCCCTGCAGGTCCTCGTCCATCTCGAGATCGAGGACGACCTTGGTCTCGACGCGATACTTGACCTTCATGTCCGTTCTCCTGTCAGGCTGCGATCTGTGAGAGGTGGCGGGGGAGGACGATCTCCGAGATCATCTTCTCGATCTCTTCATCTTCCGGCTTGGGCGGTAGCACGCTGTCGATCCGGTCGAGTTCGTCGACGAGGCCCTCGAGAAGGGGCTGGATCTCCGGATAGGCGAACTTGCCGAGCTTGATGGCGAGCAGTTCCTCGGCATCGGGACGCGGAAAGGTGATGCTGCCCGTGAGCATGAGCTCGTGCGCCTGACGCGCGACGCGCACCGCGTGGCTGACGGCCTTCCAGTCGACCCCGTTGCTATCCTTGGCCTTGCGCGCCCGGTCACCGTAGTTCTTCCAGACGGCGCCGTAGATCTTGGAGGCCTCCTCCAGGTCGTTGCGCATCGAGACCTTGCGGTCGCAGCACTCGATGTGGAGCATGTCCGGCGTATGTCCCGAGGAGAGGACGATCATGTTCGCCATCTCGACGCGCTCGGTGAACGCGCGGAGATCGTCCTCGATCACCTCCAGCCGGGTCTTGGGGCCGTGCTTCTCCTTGGCTTCGGCCAGAAGGACGACGAGCTTCTCGACCGCTTCCATGCGGCTGCCCTTGACGCCGTATTTCGCGGCCTGCTGCTTGCAGTATCCGACGAAGCCCTTGCAATCCGCATTGAGCAGTGTGCGTGCCTCGGCGCGCAGTGTCTCCCATTCCGGTGCGGCCTCGACGATGCAGTCGTCGGGAGCGAACAGGATCTCGGTCGCGACGCCGTCGCCCAGCGCCAGCATGCGGCAGAACTTCTCCACCGAGTAGGACTGGTGGTCCACGGCGTCACCTGTGTTCTTGCCGGCCGCGTTCTTCGCCTTGATCGATTCGTCGAACACGTTCTCGGGACGCTGGAGGAGGATGCCCCTGCCGCTGGGAAGATGGACACCCTTGTAATCCTCGTCCGAAGATGGCGTGCTCGTGCCGTACAGGTGCGAACCGTGAACGGTGGTGACGAGCTTTCGGAGCGGCTTCATACGTAGACCCTGCGTGCTTCGCGTGCCGCGTGCTCGGCGCGTGCACGGGCCATGGTGGCCGACGCGCTCTCGGCTCGTTTCTTCAGCGCGCACGAGACGTGCTGCGTGAAGATGGCGGTGTAGTCCGAAGGCTTGCCGCCGAACTTGCGAGCTCGTTCCGCGGCCGAGGGGACGAGCTTGATGGGCTTGCTGCAGATCGTGCAGTGACCCTTGGGCGTCTTGCTCATTTTCCGTCCTTTCCGATGTCTTTCCAGAACGGCTGCCATCCGGAGCTGGTCTCCAGCAGCTGTTCGATCTCGTAGGCGTAGGCCGCCTGGGCTCCGAGGAGCCTCTGCCGCCTGATGAAGCGCCATCTCGGTGTCTTCTCGCGGCTGCGCTCGATCTCGTCGCGATGCTTCTCGAGGCGCGAGAGGATGACGCTCACGGGAAGCAGATGGTCGACCGGTGCTTCCATGGCTGGTCCCTTTCCGCATTCTCGGGCATTGTGGCGATGATAGGATGGGTCACCCGCCATCTCGGCCTGCATTTCCGCTTGCGGTCGGCTGCAGGCTCCGGTGAACGAGTGACCCCCGTAGCCGCATCCCCCGTCTCGCCCTGCTGTGCAGGGTCCGACGAAGGGATGCGCCCGAGCGAACGCCCCTCATGTCTCGCCCTGCAGTGCAGGGTCCGAAGAAGGGCGCGCTGTTCGTGTTGCGTTATCCGACCGTGGTGTAGACCGGTATGGAGAGCTGGTGCACGACGCAGAACTCGCCGCGATCCTCTGCGGCCGTAACCGTCGCATCCTTGTCCGGGACGTTGGGGCAGTAGACCGGCTGGTCCTCCTCGCCCTCGCATCCCATGAGGACGAGGTATTCGGTGTTGATGTCGACCGGCTCGTCCGCGAAGTCCTCGATCATCGAGAAGTCCTCGATGTCGTCTTCGAGGATCGGCTGGAGGAGGTACTTGCCCTCCAGATCCATCTCGGCGAGCTTCGCCATGACCGCGCCTGCGGCGGCGAGGGTCAGGACCTCGAAGCTGGCGAAGTCGACGGGGCAGGTTCCATCGCCCTGGATGTTGTTACCGTTCTCGTCCGCGAGCTGGTATCCGATCAACTTGGCCATCTTGTATCTCCGTTGCTTGATGAGGATTACCCCGCACGCTTCGTGCGGGCAGGGCCGATGGCGGACGACACGTAGCCGTGGCCCGTCGGATGCCGCGCGCCCATCGCGTGCGGGGTTTCCTTTTCCTCCCCTCCCGGGGATTCACATGTTCGCTTAGCTCATTAGCCTTCTTGCGAAGGCAGCCGCCTGCGACATCGTCTCCTGGTCGAGATCGAGCCCGTCGCAGGCCTTCTGTATCATGGTCTCCGCATCGCTGTGGAAGCGTGGGGACTGGCGGGTCTCTGTCCGCGTCTGGTTGCTCGTATTTCCGATGGTGCTTCCCGTTCGGGCGGAGCCGAGGGTGAGCGTTCTGCGTGTCCTCTCGCTCATGCGCGAGACGTCCACGTCTTGGCATTCTCTATCATGATGTTCCCTGTGGTCTTGATCGCTCATCCGGCGATCGGAAGGATTACAGCAGGATGGACCTTCGGGTTCAAGGTCCATCCTGATTTTTCCACTGCGCG
The DNA here is from genome assembly GCF_937921195.1 of uncultured Salinicola sp. Classification (NCBI taxonomy): domain Bacteria; kingdom Pseudomonadati; phylum Pseudomonadota; class Gammaproteobacteria; order Oceanospirillales; family Halomonadaceae; genus Salinicola; species uncultured Salinicola sp. The sequence continues at coordinate 31,803 of NZ_CALFQK010000168.1, read as the reverse complement.
TTCCTCAGGCCACGCTGCGGCGGTCTGCGCCATTGGGCTTGAGCGCGCGGCCCATGTGCCGGCGCACGGCCGTCTCGGTCCAGTCGCCCGGAATGCCGGACCGCCTGGCCAGCATGGCGGAGAGCCTCTCGACCCTTCCGTCCTCGGTTCCCGTGCCCGTCCACTCCGCAGTGGTCTGGACATCGGATTCGCTGATCAGCATGGACATCGCGAGACGCATGATCGCGGCCTCCGCGATAGGCCGGAAATTGATGTCCGATCCCTTGTCGTGCCTGATGACACGACCGACGTCGTAGGTGATCTGGCCCTGTTCGTCCCTCTCGCGCCCGTCCGGCAGGGTCAACACGACCATGCGGACGCCTTCGATGGTATGACCGCGCGCCGGCTCCATCGCCGAATGCGCGAGTGCGAGCGCGATGAGTGCGCGGCCCTCGACCGAATCGGGATCGGCGTCGATCAGGATCATGGCGTCGCGTGCGGCGGTGCCGGTGTCGACCAGGATGACCCCGGGATGACCGGAGTCGCTGACTTCGGATGCATAGGCCGCTATGCCCTCGCCGTTATCGAGATGCCGGATCGCGGTATCCACCGTGATGATCTCCGCACCGGAAAGGATGGCGAGACGCCTCGCGTCCACGGGCTTGTCGTCCCGGTAGGCGCGCCTCTTCAGGCGATCCGATTCGAGCAGGAGGTCGCTGAGCATGATCATTGCGGGAGTTTCCTTGCTGGTTGTGAGGATTGTGAGGAGAGGTGATCGGATCGTCAGTCCATGTTGAAGCGACTCGCGTCCACGACCTGTCCTCGTCCGAAGCTGATGATCTCGGCGGTGACCCTGCGGTCCTTGCTGATCGTGTCGGCGAGCCTTTCGAGGGTCGAGAACATCTCGGCCTGGTCCGCGAAGCGGCGATAGGCGATGTCCTCCTCGAGCAGTTGCTCGGTGACTTCCTCACCGAGCGGGTCGAACAGGGAGTAGCGGCTGCTGCTGCCGGTGTTCTGGCTCATGATGACGGTGATGATCTCATCGGTGCCCTGACTGACGGTCTGGGCGAGTTCGAGGATGCTCGAGGGCATGATGTCGGTCATTCGGGGTCCTTTTCCGTTTTCTTTCATCTCTGTTCCGATGGTCATCCCATCATGTGGTCCAGTATCCCTGGCGCCGGAGCCTCGGGGCCTTCGATCCTCTCGCGTGCCTGGTCCCAGGTCATTCGCTCCTCGCGATGGTCGAGATGGTAGCTGACCCGGTCCTCCTCATGGACGAGGCTGTAGACCGCGCGGTCGCGATGGAACGGCAGATCGACGGCGCCGCCGAGGAGCAGGACATCATCGTTCATCTGCGCCCTGTGCGTCTCGATGAGCGCCTTGGGGAACGAGCCGTAGAGGGTCACGACGCTCTCGGTGATGTCCCACTTGGCCGACGGACCGGAGGTTCCGTTGAGATTGATCCTGCGTCCGTCGGGTCCGTCGTTCTGGAAGTGCAGTTTCCCGAAGACGTCGAAATCCATCGGAACTCTGATGCCGCCGCAGCGCACGCTCTCGATGATGCCCTTGAAGGTCTCGTATTGCGATGGTGACTCGTTCCTGCCGCGCTGGAGGATGTAGGCGGCGAAATCGCCGACGAGTATGGTGCGCATGGGGATGCCTCCTATTCGGACCGCATGGCCAGATAGTGGTCGATATCCTTGATCTCTCCCCACGAGGCGTCTTCCTGGTAGGCCTTCACCCGATGGTGGAATGTCGCAAGATCGTCCTTGTGGATGCGGATCCGGTGGTAGTCCCCGCCCTTCTCGTCGAGATGCTTCCAGCGCAGGCCCTCTCCGAGATCGGGGCTCCTGAGGATGCCGCGCGCATAGTGACTGGCATACTGGTTCTGCCCCAGACGCCGATCCTCGTTGAAGGGGACGTAGCCGTCCTCGTCCGCCTTCCTGAGGTAGGGTTCCATCCAGTCCACCGCGCTCATCGCGTCATCGCCTTCATGGCGTCGATGCTGCCGCCGCGCTGGGCCGACCGTGCGATCATGATCATGGCGTGGCGATCTCGGCTCACGTCGTCGGCCACCAGGCCGCCCGATGGGTAGGCACCGATGAGATCGACTGCGGCCCGCATCCGCGCGGCCTCCTCCCAGACGTTGCGCTCCTTGGCGTCGTCCTGCAGGATCGTGATCCGCGAAGGTGTCGCGGTCAGGTCGCCGTCCTCGTCCACGTCGCACACGATGGTGACCTTCCCCTCGTGGTTCCATGCCCGGTCGAGCGCTTCGTTGATGACGTCATCGCTGTCGTCCTCGTTCTCGCCCGTGATGATGAGCTGGGCCGTGTAGGCGAAGGGTCGCGATGCGTGGATCTCCGCGTAGCGGATGCCGCATTTCGCTCCGGTGTGGCGGAGCCATCCGGTGATGGTCGCTTTCGTCATTCTTCTTCTTCCTCGTCCTGTCCCAGTCGCTCGATCTTCTCGAGGATCGGGATCATGTCGATCGCACGGCCCTCCATCTGCACCTTGACGGTGTGATAGAGGATGCCGCGTTCCATGCTGATGTTGTCCTGCAGGCCGTTGCGCCTGATGTCCTCCCGAAGTCTGGCTGCGACCTCGGAGGCTCCGCAGAAGCGGAGTATCTCGACGGGCACGGTTATGCGTGCCCGCTGCTCGGGCTTCTCGAGTATCATGGCCTTCGTGGTCGCCAGATTGTATCGTGCCATGGGTTTTCCTTTCCCTGATGGGATCACGCGGCGATGGCGTAGTGCCTCATGCCGTTCGTCTTCCATTCCCGGGTCTGCCGGTGGCGTCCGGTGTCGCTGTAGAGCGCGCGCAGACGTTCCATCTGGTGGCGCAGGTGACTGATCTTCTCGTTGAGCGCTTCGAGTTCCTCGCGATCGGTGAGGCGGTCCTCGACATCGTCGTTCCTGCGCTTGAGGCGTTCGGCGACGCGGTTCCGCGCTTCCAGGTAGCTGTCGAGGCTCCGCTTGGCGTAGTCGGCGCCATCCGCAACGTGGATGCGGTGCTTGGGAAAGCTGCGCACGAAGCAGTCGATGATGTGCTCCAGCCGGTTGCGCGGCAGCCGGAAGAGCCACCGGTTGCCGCTGCGCTTCGTGTTCTGGACCTGCTGCACGAGAAGGCGGCGGCCGGCGGCGAAGGAGAAGCCGATCGTCATGACGTGCTCGCCCTTCCAGTGGACGAGGAAGCCGAAGACGCCGTCGAGATAGGTGCGCGAATGTTCGGAATAACCGTAGTCGTTACGGCCCGTCGTCTGGTCGAGCGTGATCTCGAACTCGTCGCTTCCCAGGTCGAAGGATGCGAGGCCTTCCATGGCGGAGACGATGTCGTTCCATGCACCGCGGTCGTATCCCCAACGCCAGGTGGAGCTGTCGATCTTGCGGATGATGCGCAGGACCGGATCCTTCTCCAGTTCGCGTTCCACGTCCGAGGGGAGCGAGTTCTTGGGGAAGAGCATGGTCTTCGCGGTCTTGCCGGTATCGAGCCTCCTGAAGGCTTCGATCGGGAGGTGATGAGCCAGTTCCTCGATGTCGTCAGTGTCGTAGTAGTCGAGCATGTACCTACGGAATTTATCACCGAAGATGCCCATGGCGTCGAACGAGCGGACGGGCTTGCGGTTCTGGTGCACGGGGACGCGGGTGAGGCCGACGTCGAGTGTGCTCAGCGGTGTGCCCTTCATTTTCCATCTCCTTCGAACTGTTCATTCGGACGCACAGTCCCGAAAAGGGGCATTCCCGGTTTTCAGGATGGACCTTCCTTAATGATTCGTTACCATTCGCCTTCATGAGACGCCGCAGCCTTGTCCTGACCACCGAATCCGCCCGTCACCCCTTCCGGGCATCCCTTCCTCCGCATGTGTTCGTGGTGCCGAAGGTGGAGGCGGAAGTCGAGGCCGCGATGACGAGGAACGACGGACTGCGGTCCGCCCGTGCGATCGCGCTGCAGGCGTCGGAACGCCGCGCGGAGATTATCGGGGACATCAAGGCCGTGTCGATCATCTGCTGCTTCGGCCTGCTCATGGCCTGGATGCAGCCCCCGGGATTCTGATCGGGCTCTCCTGACGGGAGGCCTTGCGGCCCGCCGGAAGGCGGGCCGCATTTCCCATCTACAGCATTCCCAGCATGCCCTTGGCGCGCGGCTTGCCGCCGCCGAGCTGCTCCCGCAGCTTCATCAGCAGCTGGCCCAGCACGTTCGCGCCGCGATACGTGCCATCGCCCTGGGGCTTCGCGCCCCAGAAGGCGTCACGCATGCTCAGCTCCACGATCTCGCGATCGTCGGTGCTCAGCAGCTCGTCGACGAACCGGCGGTTGGTCGACTTCAGCAGCAGCGCCTGCCACATCAGCTCCACATTCACCTCCAGCCAGTCGGCGCGGCTCTCGTCCACGCGCGCATGTGCGACCTGCTTGGCGAGGAAGCCGTTGCCCGCCAGGCGGATCTCTTCCTGCAGCGCCGGCAGGTGCGGGAAGCGCTGGGCCTGGTACCACGCTTCCGAGCTCGTCCAGCGCAGGCCCGTCGCCGGGTCGACGAACGGCGCGCCGCCGGCCATATTCCCCAATATCCCCAAGGGGTCGCGGGCCTTGCAGAATACCGCGGCACGGCCGTCCTTGCTCCAAAGGCGGCTCTTATCGCTCTCAAACTCTACCATTTTCCATCCTCCTGATCTTGGCAGGAGCACATCATCTTGAGAATCTTCAACGTGGGTTGAAGACTGTCCGGAGAGTTTTGTGGGAACGCGTTTCTGTTGGAATATGTGTTGTCGCCTACAACGGAAGCGCATCCAGTGACGGGTAGGAGGTCTTGCGCTCGATCGGCGAGCGATAGGCAGGTTCCGACACGACCTCCTGCGTGAGGCTGTAGACCGACCGGCTGGTGCCGAGCCCCGTGGCGCGGTGGATGTAGCCTTCCTTCACCATGGAGATGAGACAATCGGAGATCTCGGTCTCGTCGCATTCGAAGGCGGCAGCGAATTCCGAATCGCTTCCGCGGATGGCTCCGTGGGCGACAAGGGCGGTGAGGATGTCATCGCGCAGGATGGTTCGCATCGTGATACTCCCGTGTAGTTGCGGCATTCTCCCACATCCATTTGAGGATGGGAAGCGTTCAGGCGCTGAGCAGCGCGCCCTTGGTCAGCGCCGCGCTGGGATTGCTCCCGTCGTCGTCAGGGCCGTTGTCGTTCATGGCGTTGTCGTTGCGGGCCAGGCGGATAAGCTTGCGTGCTGCGGCCCGGCTGTCGGCGACGATCCGGTTGCTGAAGGTGCCCATGGGATTTTCCTTTCACTATGAGGACTTCGGCCATCCTCGTCCGACCCGGATGCGGATGCAAAAAAGGGGCGGCCTATACCGCCCCTTCCTGCTTCGGATGGAACACCGCCCATGGCGTGTCGTTCGTCCTGACGATGTCCAGTATCTCTGCGTCCGGGTCCCAGTAGGGCTCCATGATGCCCATCTCTCCGATGATGTCCCCCAGGCTGCGTCCGGGCATCGAGGCGATCACCGTCGACGGTAGCCTGTGACCGAGGTCGATGTGGTGCTCGACGGGCGCGCTGGAGGAGAGGCTGATCTCCCTGACGCGGGTCCGCCCCACGAAGAAGAGGATCTCGTATCCCGTCAGACCGGTCCTGAGGCCGCTGTACCATGGTTCGATCTTCGATATCGTGAAGGGCGATTCGGTGAACTCCAGCTCCTCCTGGATCCTCTCGAGGAGCCCGGTGCGGATGCGTATCCGCTCCTTGAGGTTTTCCGGCGAGCACACCCGCTGCGTCAGATGAAGGACGACGGGTCCGAACCTCATGGAGCCAGTTCCGAGGGAACCAGCCAGCGACCGCTCTCATGGCGCGTCGGCATGCCGGATGCTCTGCGTTGACCGAGATCCTCGAGCCATGTGTGCATCCAAGGATTGGGAGCGTAGCGGAAGGCGCGCGGCATCCGGTCGGGCTCGACGCCGTTGTGCTCGGCGACGATCGCGCACCCGGCCTCGCTCAGTGGGTGATCTGCAGCGGCCGCGGTGAAGCCCACGGCGCGGAATTCCTCCGGGGTCGGGACGTCAGGCATGGACGGATCCTCCGAGATAGTGGTTGATCGACCAGGAGGGCACCCGCACGACCATGTGCGATGAGCCCTTGATGGTTGCTATGCCGGTGATCCGCTCATCCGGATCCCAGACACCGGTCATCCTCTCGAGGCCCGAGACGATGTCACCGAGGCTGCGTCCGATGGTGCCTTGAAGGACCGCTTCGGGAAATTCCGAGCGGATGAGGTGGCGGCTGGAATGATCGTCGACCTGTTCGTAGAAGACCGTGTCCTTGACGAGCAGTCCGATCTGGTATCCCACATGCCCCATGTCGACGTCCACCAGTGGGTCGGCATTGAGATAGAGGAAGTCACATGGAGCACTCTTGAGGTTGACTTCGCCCGCATACTGCGGATTCTTCAGGAAGCGCCGCATGTGGTTCGTGCGCTCCACCGGATCGTCACTGGCCGCTTCGACGACCTTCAGGAGTGCGGGGCCGAATCTCCCCTTCATGCGATCTCTCCGAGGAGCTCGTCGATGGCGAGCACCCATGCATCCACGTCGGAGGCGTAGCGCCCGAGGTTCATGGGCGGGTTGAGTTCGATGGGAACGACCTTGCCGGTGTTCCTGTCGATGCACAGATCGAGGCTGTAGGCGAGGGCCCTGCCGTTCTCCGCGGCGAACTCCTTGCCGAAGGCTTCGGCGAACTCGCGATAGGCATCGAGCACGTCACGCGCGGTGACGACGCCCGTCCTGTTGCGCACCGGCTCCATCTTGGGATCGAAGACGTCCCAGTTGTCGAGCGGCGTGAAGGCCTCGACGCATCCCGCTCCGGTCACCGGGCGGTCGCCGACCATGAACATCCGGTATTCATGGGTCGGCTCGATGACGCCCTGGACGCTGAAGTAGGGCGCGGTGTTGCCCTCGTACTGGATGGTGGACCACATGATGCCCTCGTCCTGGGCGCAGATCTGCTCCCATGCGTCCTTGCCGGCCTCGATGGAGTAGCGCTGCGCCATCTCCTTCTTGATCGTCTTGATGAAGATCTCGCCCGCCTGCGGAACGATGCGCCGGATCGCTTCGGACACGGCCTGGCCGTCCGGTCGGACCAGTTCCATCTGACGTCCGGCGTGCTTGCGGAAGGTCTCGGAGGAGGCGTGCTTGCCGATCGCGTCGAGCGCCTTCGTGCTCTGCAGCGGGAGCGAGAAGTCGATGCCCGTCGTGTGGTCGCTCCCCCGGATTCCCGAATGGAAGAAGGCGGGCTCGCCCTCGCCCGAGACGAGCGTGTCGGCGGATGAGCTGATCCAGACCGCGGGAGTGGATCCCATGATCTCGTGCTCGACCCCCAGCCGCGCGAAGGACTCGATGAAGCAGGCGTTCTCGACCCAGTCCTCCTTGTCACGTTCCTCGGGTCTGGAGTCCGGGAAGGCCGCGAGCCATGCGGCCGTGATCGCCGGTGCGTACTGCTCGGCACCGATCGGGTGGCTGTCGCGTCCCAGAGGGCGCATCAGATGCTTGGCCATGGGCCTTTTCCTTTCTCGTGGAATTCTCAGAGCGCGTTGTGGATCACGACGTGCTTGTTGGGCTGCCGGTCGGCGCCGAAGGTGACGCTGACGGTGAGATCGTCCTTCTCGGCCTGCTCGATCTCGTCGATCCATTCGTCCCCGAAGGCGATGAACTCGCACATAGGGGCGATGTTCTTGCCGCCGTAGGAGGTCATGCGCCGGAACGAGACGATGGCGTAGCCCTTGCCAGTCTTGGCGACGCCCCGCCGCGTGATGCGCGGCTTGCCGGTGGCGCCCACAGGAAGGTCCTCGCGGCTCACCCTCGTGAAGCCCTGCTCCATGTCGCTGCGTGCGCTCTTCACCGAATTGTAGAGGTCATTGATATCCTTCTCGGTGAGTGGCGGTTCGGCCCGTGCATGCTGCCACATGCTCTCGCCGGCGGTCTCCATGAAGCTCGCGAACGCATCGTTCCATGCGGCACTGAAATCGGGCTGCGGCTCGTAGGGGCGCGAGGTTCCGCCCTGTTGCTCCCAAGGATCGCGTGACCGGCCCGGTGTCGATGCACTCTGCAGGCTGCCGGATTCCACGATGTCTCCCCAACTCGTCTTCAGCGCCGCGATCTCGCGACTGACGGCGACGATCATGCGGTCGCCCGTCTTGGTCTGGAGATGTTCGAGGACCCATTGCTGGGGCGTTCCGGTGAGGTGCCTGATCGCGCCCTTGCGGATGATGTCGACGATCATGAGCCCGGTCTTGCGCTCGATGAGGTTGACGGCCGACTGGCGCTCGTTCTCGTGGTCGGAACGCAGCCGTTCGGCGATGCCGCGGATTATGCTCATGTTCTTTTCCTCTCAGGGAAGGTGTATCGCCTGCCCTGCGTCTGTGGATGCAAAAAAAGGCGGCCCGGTCAGACCGTAACCGCCTCTATGTGTTCGTGTCTCACGCCCGGGTCACGCAGTGCTATCGTGATCGGTCTTTCATCGTTGGCTGACCGGCGCACCCTCGCGGCGGCATCGCCGCGAGCGACGAACGGGACGAGTGGTCTGAAGGACCTGTCCTGGTGATCCGCCTCCAGCATGTAGAAGACGACCGTCTTCCTCCCTTCGTTGTCCATGCCGGGCTCCCAGAGGTTGGGGATTCCCGTGATCTCGTCCGGCATGGCATCCCGGCGGACGCCTTCCAGACCCGGCCGCTTGGCGGCCGGATGATCGCATCCGGTGCGCAGGTGCTCGATTCGTTCGGCGATGCCGAGGGAATCGCCCTTGGCGATGACGTTCTGCCAACTGACTCCGTTTCGTCTCAGGATCACCTCGAGAGCCTGTATCATGACATCGCCGCTATAGGTCTCCATGAGATGCAGTGCGATAGCCCTCTCCTCGTGTCCGAGGCTTCGCCGCAGGCCTCGCCGGATGAGTTCGTCGACGTGCTTGCCGGTCTCTCGCTCTATCAGTCGCACTGCGGAGCGTCTCTCGTTCTCGGTGTCCGCACGCATCAGTTCGGAGAGGGCGGAAAGTCTGCGATCCATTTTTTCCTCCCGTCTGTCGATCTCGTCAGGCCGCCGATCTCATCGCCAGTCCATGCGCCATGTAGGTGCTCTGGGACCAGGAAAGATCCCTTTTCAGCTTCGGGATGTAGATCGCATGCTCTCCCACGCTTCCCATCTCCTTTACCGGGAAGTCGGGAAGCCCCTCGGCCTGCATGACCTCGGAGAGGTTCATTTTCCCCTCTCGTGTCATCGTCATATGCCTCTGTCTCGTGGTTTCGGGCACGATGAGCGTCAGACCTCCTTCGGGGTCCAGCGTCCAACCATCGGCATGTGTCAGGATCATCCTCACCTGGCTCCTGACACCGATGCTGATATCGTCGCCTTCGTCCGTGACCCGTGTGCTCGCTTTCACGATGGCCTCGTATCTTCCATCCCGGATCACATGGACGGTCGATGTCTCGATATTGTCGATCTCCTCGTTGGGCGTGCACATGGTGAGGAGATTCTGAACCGATGCGATGAAGCGTTCTGTCTCGTCGCGGCCCGACTTGGCCGCGTAGCGCATCAGGATCCAGCGGGAGATCGCATCGGTCCTGACCGTCATGCCGGCTCCCTGCGTGCCTCGATGGAGGCCTTCAATGCGCTCCACGTGATCGATGCATCCCGGTCCCAGTCCTCGAGATGGAAGACGGTGTAGCCCTCGTCGCGCATGATCTGGTACCCCAGGACGCGTCTCTCCTTCATCGAGCCGATGTCGATGAGCCTCGCGGCCAGCATGGCGCCCTCGGCGATCTCCGTGTCCCACCGCAGCATCACGGTGTGAGGAAAATGGACCTGTTCCACGAAGACTCGCGTCTCGTCGATCTGGTAGCCGTTGTAGTGGAGGAAGCCGGTCAGCTCATAGCCGTGAGCGCGGTCGTGCAGATGGACCTTGGTCCTGCCTTCGATGGTGAACATCCTCGGGCGCGCCTCGGTGATCGCTGTGTCGATCTCTGCGACGGCTGCATCCCGATCGCCGATGTTCTCGATGATGTGCCGAGCGAGCGGCCCGACCGTGGGGTTCAGCATATCTCGATCTTCTGGAAGGGGTGGCGCAGGCATGCGGCCATGAGGCGTGAGAGCATGAGCGTCGAGGTGAAGATCGTGCCCCACTTGTTCTTCGCGTCGAATTCGGCGCGCATTGCATCCTCGTCCTTCTCGCACAGCATCTCGCTAAGGCGCTCGAGACCCGCTTCGATGTATTCGGCGGCTTCGGCCCCGGTCATGCCGTAGAGGCCGTTTATGCCGGCTTCGCGTCCGCTGTCTCCAGGGAGGATCTCCTTGAAGAGCGCGTGGGTGTTGTAGGTGTGGTTGAATTCCTCGTCAGCGATCGAGATGTCATAGGACATGGCGGTCTCCTCAGGCGCGTTGGTCTTCGGTGTGGACGGTGCCGCCGAAGTTCAGGCGGTTGTAGACCTCCTTCAGCGCATCCAAGCTGAAGTCGCGGTCGATCGTGATGTATCCCAGAGGCGTGTTGCGGAACCGGCGTTGCTGTGGCAGATCAAGCTCGTCCCAGCTATGCTCATTCTCGGTGCCGACGAATATGCGCATGCCTTCTTCCATATAGGCACGCAGAGAGTAGAGCCTATGTTTTCCGTCGAGAAGATTATCCGCCTGAATCGGGTATCTCCCCGTTTCAGGATCCATCTGTCCTTCATCTGATACGACGATGGTGCCGATGGAGATTCCCAGCCAGACACTCTCCACGAGACGCCTCTTCTGGTCGGTCGTCCAGACGTCGGGTCGCTGGTATGACGGAATGTAGAAGTGCCCGAGTTGCTCCAGCCCCTGAACCGAGCCTTCGAACATCTTTTCGTATTTTGGTTCGCGTTTCCGCATGAGATCTGAAATTGTTCTCGAGCTGGTCGTGCCGCGGATGAGCGGCTGGGGAAGAGTGACGGTCATCGTGTCGTGTCTCCTCGCAGGGTGGCGTAGGCCTGCTCATCATAGGGCTTGCACGAATACGTGCTCTGGTCCCAGTAATGCGTTCCGCTCCGCAGGAGTTCGGCTGCCTGCCTACCCTTTGCGAGCGTCGGCCAGGAGCCGATCGGGTGCCATGGACCATGGATGTCGGGCTCGAACCACCAGGGTCCGTTTTCCGCTATCCGTCTCATCCTCATGTCGAAGGCCCAGTGGCCGTCCTTCTTGCGCTCTGCGCGGATGAATTCTCCGCCGTGGAGGCCTGGCATGGTTCGCCGCATGGCGAGCGAATCGCTTCCCATGTTGGTCTCCTCGTTGGCATGGGTGGACGAGGGGAAGGTGGTCCTCCCCCTCGTCTGGTTCAGAAGCGCAGGTTCCAGCTGCTGACCGCGCGCACGTCACGGCCTTCGACGTCGCTCGCCGCACCGAAGCGGAAGGCGGAGCGTTCGCCGGTCTTCTCGTAGCCGAAGGTCAGCTGCGGAGCCATCCGGCCGCGCATGTCGACGGTGCGATCCTCGAAGGTGAGGCCGCGGATGCCGAGATCGTAGCCGTTGCCGACGGTAAAGGTCGCATTGCCCGAGAGCGCGACCAGCCGCTGAGCGACCCCGAAGCTCACGAGACCGCCGAGGGCCTCGCGGCTGGCGGTGAGACCGAACCGTCCGCTGGTGATCGTGTCCGCATCGGTGAGCAGCATGTCGTCGGCCAGCTTCAGGCGCGTCGCGCCCAGGCTCGCATAGCCGTCGAACTGCCAGCGACCGAGGTCGAAGCCGCTCGCGGCCTCGACGAACACCGTGCTCGAGCCGTCACCGAAGCGCATCGCGCCGGCGCCGACCGGAGTGCCGAAAACCGTGCCGGTCTCGTCGACCAGTCCGAGCTTCAGCGAGGAGGGACCCTGCTGCCACTGGACCGTCAGGCCGTTGGTGGCGGTGTTCTCCTGGCGTCCGACGTATGCCGAGACCGCGAGGCGTCCCTCGCCCAGCTTGTGGCTCACGCCCATGCTGGTCTGCGCGAGCGGCGAGTAGGCGAACATCGCGTCCGAGGTTGGCGCGAGGCCCATGACATCGTCCATGACGTTGTCACCGGTGTTGTAACCGGCGGTCACGGTCGTGTCCTCGTTCATGCGGAACGCGAAGGCGGCGTTCGACAGGTGGTTCCGGAGCACCGGATCACCGTTCGAGTCGCGGAACTGCGTCTCGAAGGCCGTGTAGCCGATCGAGGCCGAGGCCTTGGGACTGATGAAGCCGGTGGACCCGGCGTTCGTCTGCGCCTGGACCCGGCGCTGCAGCCAGTTGGCGTTCGCCTGGCCCGGACGGATCACGAGACCCGAGATGTCGCCATCGTAGTCGCGACCGTAGGCATCGAGGACGGTGACGTCGCTGTAGACCGATTCGATCGAGGACGGACCGTATCCGCCACCGAAGGCACCGCCCACGACCATCACCGAGTTGTCGATCGAACTCGAGGTCTTGCCGTTCGACAGCATCGGATCGACGGGCGACAGAGCGGCCTTGGCATCGATCAGGCCGTGTCCGTAGATCTCGTCGACGCCCGCCTCGCCGATGTCGCGAGCGGTGTTGATGATCACGTTGCCGGCGTCCACGCCGGAGAGCTGCGGCCACTTGGACAGGATCATCGCAGCGAGCGCAGTGACCTGCGGTGCGGCCGAACTGGTGCCGCCGAAGCCGACGATTTCGCCGTTCACGTCATGCGTGACGTTGCTTCCGACCGCAGCGACGCAGCGATCCATCGCCAGGCCGCAGTGGTTGGAGTAGCTCGCGATCTTGTATTCGGTCTGCGACGGCGCGAGAGCCACGACGAACAGCAGCGCCTCGGCGTTTGCGTCGGTCATGTCCAGGTAGTTGCCGGGATTGTCCTGCACGTTGTTGCCCGCGCTATTGATCACGAGGCCACCGAATGCGGCATAGTCAGCCAGCACGTTCTGCATGATGGCCGAGGTCGTGGTCGGATCGCTGCGGCTCAGCGACATGTTCAGCAGCTTGATGTCGTTCGCGATGGCGTATTCGATCGCCTCGTTGCTGCGGAAGCCGTACATGCGATTGCCATTCACCATCGCGTCGACCCGCAGCGAGACGAGCGTGACGTCCGGAGCGAGGCCCTGGACGCCCTGGCCGTCGTTGCGTGCACCGATGATCGCAGCCACCGGAGTGCCGTGGATCGAGGTCCCGTCCCCGCTGTTGGCTCCGCCTTCGCGGGGCTGCAGCTTGCCGTCGACGACGACGCCGCCGAAGTCGCGACTGAGCTCGCGATCGACCTGGCCTTCGAGCTCCGGAATGGCGTTGATGCCGTCGTCGAGGATGCCGACGAGGACGCCTTCACCGGTCCAGCCGTTGTCGAGCGCGTAGAGAGCGTTGATGTATTCGGCCGCGGTGTAGTTGCGACGATATTCGGTGTCGTCCTGGACCGAGCGCTGCGGCTGCTGGTCGCGGGGAGTGATCACGTAGCCCGCGGGCGGGGGCACCGGTGCGCAGTTCGGCTCGCACGACGGAGGCGTCGGAGTGGGAGTGGGAGTGGGTGCCGGAGTCGGAGTGGGCGTCGGCGTCGGCGTGGGTGCCGGCGTGGGTGCCGGCGTGGGTGCCGGCGTGGGCGTGGGTGCCGGCGTGGGCGTGGGTGCCGGCGTGGGCGAAGGTGCCGGAGTCGGAGCGGGTGCCGGAGCGGGCGACGGGGTGCCCACCGGAGGAGGGGGCGGAGCGGGAGTCGACTGGACACCGCCGCCGCCGCCGCAGGCTGCGAGACTGGCGAGTGCGACCGTGCTGGCGGTCACGCGCAGGATCTGTGAAATCTTCATATCGTTTTTCCTCTTGATCTGGAACTATGCAATTCCAGTTTACCTATCGTTAATTTCGGCTTTCCCTTTTGGACTTTTCCGGATGGCGTCCGTAGTTCTCGGATGTTTCCGGGCGCTCTCGGACTTTTCCGGGCGCATGGAGGAGGTGGTAGCCCCGGCAGGATTCGAACCTGCGACCTACCCGTTATGAGCGGGCAGCTCTTACCGCTGAGCTACGGGGCCGTATTGTTCAGGAGTGCTGAGCGAGAAGCAGGTCGGCTGCCTTCCCGCACGCGCGTCGTATTCGTTCTTCCCCGATTTCCGGGTGCATCGTCATCGTGCGATCGAGGATCGTCTGCGCTCTCGTTCCAGGAACGGCCGCGCGCGCCATCCGCACCACATCGGCGACGACCTCGATGTCATCGATCGTTCTCGTGGTGGCGGACATGGTCGTCATCCCATCCTCATATTGCCTCTTTCCCTTGTCGGGAAGAGGCTTTTTCTCCGTGTCATGCGGCGAAGGGCAGGTCCCGGCCGGTTTCGTTGTCGCGGAACAGGTCCCATTGGAAGCCGCCGTGGATGCGGATGTGCTTCTCGGCCTTCAGGTCCAGATTGTGCCGGAGATGCCGCGTGATGTTCTCCTCGCGGATCTCCTCTTTTCTGCGTTCGGCTTCGGCACGCGCCAGCGCATACGAGGAGTGCTCGTCGCTCTCTTCCGTAGTCGCGCGCTGCATGGCATCGTGCGCAAGGGTGCGGGCCCGTGTCATGGACTCGCCGCTGGTCACGCAATCCGTTGCTGTGTCCTTCCAGGGCAGATCTGCCATTTTTCCGTTCTCCTTTTCGAAAATCGTCTCTCAGGCGTCTTTCGAAGATTCTATGAGATCCAGGATGATCCTGTAGATTATGATGTTGTGAGGATCGCTAGCCATGCTCGTCATAACGTCTTGCACGTCTTCCGGGGTGAACCGGTATTCCTCCGGGACGTAGCTCAGTCGCGGTATTCTCGTTTCCCGGACACGCGGCCCCGTCGTCATGGATACGCGCTTGTTCGCGACACGCATGGCGACTTTCGCCGTTCCGCTATGCCCGGGTGAGATCTCGATCGTGGCTCTCGTGGCGATTCCATCTCCCGTCATCGTCCGCAGTGCCGTTGAGGGGATGATGCGTGGCTCACGCATGTTCGCTGTCGCGACTCCGATCAGCAGGTCTCCGGCCAGCCCCCTGGCCAACAGTGCTGCCGATTGCTTTTCCGTGGCGCTGTAGAACCAGATCAGCATGAGGGCGATGGTTGCGAGCACTGTCTGCATGGTATCGAAGAGCGTTGCGGGGATTAAGGCGGAGGAGAGTATCTGCATCGCGAGGCATATCGTCAGGACGACGCTGACCGCCTGCTGGATCGTCGCGCTCCTGTTCCTGCGCCGGAGCGATGTCCAGCGCAGGTCGATCATCTCGCTGACGGGGTTCATGTCTCTTCGCTGGTCACAGCCAGCGATCTCACGAGCCGGGCCTGGGTGGTCAGTCCCAGTTTGATGTTCTGGTAGGCGGCGTATTGTGCAGGGAAGTTGCGGCGCGCGACCTTCATCATCGGGATGATGCGCTCATCTGTGAAGTCCACGTAGGACAGCATCTTCTTCTGGTTGAACACACCGCCCATGGTGTGCTGGTTCATCAGCCTGTCGACGGGTTTGCCGATCGAGGCTATCGGGCATGCGGCCATCGCCTGATAGAGCATGTCCTCGTCGCGCTTGTCGCCGTTCTCGTCGATCTTGGTCATGCGCCATGTCGCGTCCGCGATCTGTTCGCCGAACCGTCCCGCGACCTCATGGCGCGATACGGGGGTGTCCTCGATCGTATCGTGCAGGAAGGCCACCGCGATCGTGGCCTCCGGGAAGATGAGTCCGGGCAGGGTCGAGATGTGGATTGCGATCTCCGTCTGGTGCGCGAATTCGGGAGTGACATTGTCCTTTCGCGTGCCCTGGTGATGCTGCCGTGCGAATTCCATGGCTTCCAGTGCGACATTGTATCCACGCCCCTGCAGCCAGCCGCGCAGGAATACCGTCTGTTTCTGAAACTCGTTCATGGCAGGTTTTCCCTTCTCTGATATATCTCTTGCACCCCCTGACACCGAGAGGGTGACGGGTCGTCCGATTCCCCCTGGGCGGCCCGTCTTCGCGTCAGCCTGGCTGTCCGATGCCTACCCTGTAGTAGGGTATGCCTTCCCATTCCTCGGACAGCGGCTCCTGGAGCTTGCGCGCCATTGCGACCGCCTCGGAGCGATCGCTAGAATGGCAGGTGACGCGCTTCAGGTTCGCGAACCGCGCCGGTTCTTCGAGCATGAGGTGGAGGACGCGTTCGACCGCATCATGCCCGGTCGTCGTTCCCGATCCGAGATACCAGTCGAGGGAGAGGCGCTCGAGGCGGCCCGGCTCGAGGGTCCGCAGCAGTTCCATGAGCGCGGTGACGCTCTTGACCAGCGTCCATCCCTCGGGAGGTGCGCGTTCGTCGTCGAGATAGATCTTCACGCCGCCTTCGGTCGGAGGGGTTTCGCGCCGGAGGGCTTCCTGTTCAGCTTTGCGGGCGAGGAACTTCGCCGACGGCTTGCGCGGTTTCTTGGGAGGCTTGATCTTGAAGCCGCTCATGCTGTCTTTTCCTCTTTCCGTGAATCAGGCATATTGCTCTTCATCAGATCAGGGCATCCTTGCTGACCAGTTGTTTTGCTTATGGTCTAACGGAACGGCCTGTGACCATTGCCTGTCTCATCGCTGTAAGGCCAGTTCTTGAGGCAGCCGCCTGTATATCTGGATCCCATCCGGGAGCGATCGAGAATGAGAGCGTGAAGTGGCATGTGACACAGCTTGGGACGTGAGCCGCTATCATCGTATCCCATGATCATTTATGTGTCCTTCCTCTGGTCGACGGCAGACGCGTTCATGCTGCCTTCTTTTTCTCTTCCGTGACATTCGGAAGACCCGCCCTGTAGGCGGAGATGTGGGCCTTCACGGACCGGAGGATCGAGGCGTGGTGCGGCCGGTCGATGCTCTGTCCGATCACTTCTGAGGCGATTGTCGCGCTGACCGCGTTCATGTCGGTCTTCTCGATGCCGAGGAAGCGCTTCAGCTGCTCTTCCGTCGGCCAGAGGAAGACACCATCCTCCGGTTCGATGACGATCGAATCCTTGGCCATGCGCGCCTGTGACTTGACCGGGGTGGGAATGGAGGTGGACTTGGGCGTGATGCGCCGCAGCCGGCCGCATTCCTTGCCGTCGTTGAGCGACTTCGAGTGCGAGACGTCGCGGCACTGGTCGAGATCGTTCTTTACCACCGCCCAGGCATCCTTCTCGCGGTCCGTGAAGGGCTCTTCGAAGGCGAAGGGCGCATCGAGCTGCGTGAAGACCACGTAGGCCCGGCGCCGTGACGTCCATCCTCCGTAGAGCCGGGCGTCGCCCACGTGCTCATGGCACGTGTAGCCCCAGCGGCGCAGACGCAAGGAGGCGACCTTGTATGCGGCCGAATCGAGCATGCCGGCGACGTTCTCGAAGAGCACGACGGGCACGGCCAGGCGCTCGATCACGTTGAGGAGGTCGATGATCATGTCCTCGCTCGATGTCGCCTCCTCGTTGTGGCGCTCCTTCAGCTTGCCGGCCTTTAGCGGGGAATGGTCGTCGCATTGGGGCGAGGCGTGGAAGAGCATCACCGGGTTGCGTTCCATGGCCCGCTCGATCTCGTCGAGGACCGCGCTGGTGACGTCCTCGTTGAAGAGGGCATGCAGTGGGCCCGAGTTGGCGAGCGCGCACAGGGCGCCCGTCTCGGTGAGATCGGCCTTGTCGCGCGATTCCTGCGGTCGCCATTCGAGGACCGCGGAGACCGAGAACCCTTCTTCGCGCAGCGACATGAGATCGACGCCTGAGGTCAGTGCGGCGAAGGTCGACGCCGGATCCGCTGTCTGGGCGTTGGCGATCGCTCGTTCGCTCATGGTCCGTAGCGGCGTGACGACCACGCGGCCGCGCTCGAAGCGCACATGGACCCGCGTGCAGTCGGAAGGGAAGCTCTCGTCGAGCAGCTTCTGCGAGGAGACCTCGAGCTGGGTCTCGAGCGGATTGTTCTTCCGACGCGGATAGCTGCGGGCATAGACCTTCTTGGTCGGTGCCTGCTCGAACAGGTCGTAGACGCGTTCGATCACCATGCCCTTCCCCTTGCCGAGACTGGTCTCGACGACATCGTCGCCCTTGTTGAAGTCGAACAGAGTCAGCAGGTTCGAGGAGATGGTGAGGATGCGGCGGCTGCCCTTGTGGCGGAAGGCGAGCTGTTTGGTCGCGATCTCGGGCACGTTCACCTTGACGAGTGTATCGGTCACGGGATTCTCCTTCGAAGGATGTGTGTCAGTTGCGGGGCGCTAGGCGCAGGCCGTTGCCCTGCCGGATGATGGGCCGGCCGTTCACGGCGAGGCAGCCATCGACGAGACCTGCGTGGATGGGGTGGTCATCGAAGGCGGTGTGGGTGTTCCTCGCGGACCCCCATTCGAGCACGAGCTCGTTCCGGTCCGTCCGGTTGATCTCGACCTCGGTCAGATCGCGATCATGGATCCGATCGTCGAGATGGCGTTTCATCACCCACAGTCCTTCGCCATGTGACATGATGCGCGCCGGCCACCAGAGGAGACGGTCCTGTTCGGCGATGTGCACGCCCCGCAGGAGCTCGTTCTCGCCTGCCATGTTCGAGAGGGTCAGCCGGGCGATCTCCCAGTGCCGTTCGGCCTGGACGATATACTGGACGTTCCGTTCTCGGTCACGTCTCTGGCCGCGCAGGCGTTCTTCGTATGGGATGTCCCACGCTATCAAGCTCGGCCTCCTGCGCTGCGATCCGGGTTCGTATGCTGTCGGTCTCGACTCGTCTCCCGGCATGCCGGTCAGTCTGCGAGTTCTTCTTCGGCGGGCGTCAGGCCGACCTCGAGATAGGCATCGCCTTCGCTGCCGTCGTCGTTGACCTCGACGAGACTCAGGCCGCCTTCGTCGATCGCCACGTCCGCATCATCGGGCAGGGTGGAGAGCCAGCGTTCGATTTCCTTCTTCTTCATCATGGTCGTTCAATCCTTAGTGTAGATCTCATAGGCCGCGAATTCGTCATCGAATCCGAATACGGTGATGCCGACGCCCTCGAGTGTATCGCCATCGGCGGTATAGCGGGACTTCGCTTCATCGAGCGGAAGATCCATGTAGCATCGCATCACCCCCGTGTAGCCGATGGCGATCATCAGGTGCTTGTGGTCTCCCTTGATCTCGTCGCACATGACCTGTGTGACGTTTTCGGCGTCTTCGAGGAGCTTCATTTTCCGTTCTCCGTGTCTCGGGCGATCATTGCGTTGAGACCCTCCGCCTTGGTCAGCGGGAAGCCTGCGATGCGCAGGTGTGTCTTCATGTCGGTCAGCGATCCGCCCTCGGGGTAGTCGAATACCTGGAAGGGCGCGACACCGACTTCCACCATGGGCATGTCGCGCGGCTCGTTCCGCAGGAACTGGGCTGTGTCGCGCTTTACCAGCTCCACGAGCTTCTCCTCGTCGAGGGGGTAGGGTTCGATTTCCTTGCCGCCGGATTCGACGATACGCAGGCGTCCTGCTTCCATGAGCGAGCGCCCTTCTTCGGACGGATGGACCTCGAAGCCGTCCATCGTCCCGTGGTTGTGGAAGTCCATCATGGACTTCATCCTCGTGACCTCGTCGCCTTTCCATCCCGTCCTGTTCAGGTCGGTGAAGCTGGCTAGGATCTTGCGTTCGGCGAACCCCGTGTAGCCCTGCATCGAATGGATGGCGCGACCGATGAAGTCGATCACGACGATGCCGTAGCCGCTCGCCCGGAAGGGCTGGGGGCCGGCGTAGCTGTCATGACGCAGGGTCTCGAGCAGTGTTTCCCGTACCACCCTGTCGTCACCCGACAGGGTGGTCTCGTTCATGACCATGCGCGGGATGAAGTTGGTCCATCCGTCCACACAGATGGCGTCGCCGTCATTGAAGCGCGTTGCGATGTTGATGCTTCCGCCCATGGTCTTCCTCGTGTCGTTTCAGGGACGAGGGCGCCGCGGTCATCCGCGACGCCCTCGTCGGTTCACTTGATGTTGACGAGTCCGTTCGCATCGCCGTCCATGACGACGGTGTTCGCACCGGTCTCGGCGAACTTCATCAGCGCCTCGTTGTATTGCTGGCGCAGCAGCGAGGGCGTGATGGAGGCGGAGACGGCGCGGTTGGCTTCGGCTTCGCCCTGGGCACGGGTGACGGCGATCTCGGCTTGCTTCTCGGCGATCTCGAGTTCGACCTCGGTACGCTCCAGGTCCTTCTGCGCCTTGACCGCGAGCTGGATCGATTCCTCGATCGACTTGTCGGTCGTGACCGCGCGCAGGGCGACCTGCGTGACGGTGAAGGCGCCAGGGCTCAGCGAATCGAGACTGCGCTGAAGGCGGATCTTGATCGCGTTCGTCAGTTCGTCGCGCTTCTGGTGGATGGTCAGGCTGTCGATCGTGGAGACGGTGTCGTAGATCGCTTCACGTGCCTGACGCATCACGACGCCGTAGCCTGCGAGATAGACGCCTTCCTGCTCGTCATAGCGCGTCTGGCCGAGGAACTCGACATGGAGGTCCGCGACCCGACCCGGATTGACCTGGTAGAACACGGAGACGTCGAGGTCCTGCAGCGAGAGGTTGTCGCCGGCCTTGGGCTTGAGGTCGATGAAGTCGATCACGGTCTCGCGCACGTTGTACTCGTCGACCGAGGTGACGAACGGCAGCTTGGGCACGAAGCCGGCCGTCGATTCCTCGAGGCTCGTCTGGCCCATCGTCTTCTTGACGCCGACGTTGCCGGTCGAGACGATGCTGAAGCAGCCCATCAGGGCGATCAGGATGACGATCGGGACGACCACCCATTTCACGATGCCGCCGACGCGGATTCGGGGAGTCTGGTCCATTCGTAATTGCATGTGTTTTCCTTCCTTTGAACTTGTTCGGGTATTCTTCCGGTCAGTCGTCCTGCCCGAATTTCCTGAGGAAGACGTCGCAGTGCGTCTTCAGTATCGGTCGCATGAAATTGCCGAGCTTGGTCTGGCGCATGTCCTGTTCGCCGACAGCCCGGATGACGATTCCCTCGCGGATGTGCTTGGCATCGAGAGTGGTGTCCCCCTCGCGCAGTTCCTCGACCTTTGCCGCGTCGTACATGCCGCGCCACAGCACGGGTGCGGGCTGGATCCCGGCCTGCATGAGATAGCTGTCGATCTCGGTCTCGTTGAGCCAGCGCTGGCCCACGCGGATGTCGAATCCGCGCACGGATGGCTTGCTCTGGCCGTAGTGAAGCTTCTTGATGCCCGGCCCGATGGCTTCGGCGAAGAGCTGGACGGTCTGGTCGGCCGCGCGCATATTGTGGACCATCATGCCGAAGCGGCGGATGAGATCGGCGTTGCGCGCGGCGCGGATGACGGGCACCTTCTCTGAGGCCTCGCACTCGCGGAAGATGAGACCTTGTCGGGCGAGTCCCTTGGTGGCGATCGCGATCTGTCCGTCACCGTGAGCCCCTTCGACCGGTTCGTCACCGAGCCAGGTCATTTGGAGGCACTCGCCTTCGAGCTTCTCGGTGATGACGACCTCCGAGCCTTCCAGGAATTCGGGATAGGTCTTGAGTCGGCCGATCTGGTAGTCCACCTTGGCGCGAGCGACGGGCATGGCGATCTTCAGGAGTTCGGGGTCGATCTCCGGAATCCATTCGGTGATGCCGAAGTGGTCCGAGACGTCGGTGGTATCGGGCAGGTGCGCGAGTTCATCGGGCAGCTTCCACAGCAGCCCTGTCGAGAGCTGGCCGCGCAGGGTGACCGGCTTGATGACGTCGCCGCCGGGGCCGGAGAGGAGGCCCATCTCGGTTTCCTTCTGGGGATGCAGGCCCCAGAAGCCGTGCTCCTTGAGGAGATTCTCGGGCAGGCGGCAGCCCTCTGCCACGTAGACGACCCGTTCGCCGACGGCGAACCGCGGGCTGCCGTCGGGCAGGTTGTTGCTCACGGCGTCGTATCCGAGGACCTTGTAGGCTGTGAGCCGATCGGCCTTGGGGATGTGATGCGTGCCGGTGATGGGAAGAATGCGTGCGGTCGTCATGTTCTGTCTTTTTTCCGTTCGCTGTGATTGTCGTGGATCTCACTTCCACTGGGTGCGCCGCCATCCCTTCCAGCCGCGCGTGTCGGTGCGGCGCGAAAGGTCCCAGTCGGGATTGCTGCGCTTGCGCTTGAGAGCGATCCGCCGTCCGCAGACGAGGATCTCGCTCAGCTGGCTATCGTGGTCGTCTTGGTGGCGAATTTCCTTCAGACGGCATTTTCGCGTCTTCCAGGGTCCGCCCTTGTAGGACCCGGTGCCCGGGATGGGCAGCCCGTGCTCGCGCGCGTGGCGCAGTTCCTTGCAGTAGCGGCTCTCTCGCCGGCATTCCGGCTCGCGGGGCCAGTCCGCATTGGTGACGATCCGCCCGTGGTCATCACGGGCGATGTAGCGGTTGGTGATGGTGTGGATCTCACCGTCGATGTCGACGATGCGCTCGACATGCTGACGGTGGAGAGGGAGGTGCAGTCGTCCGGCGAAGGTCCGGCGACGGATGGTGGGAGCGAAACGTCGCGCTTCGATCTCGTCGTAGCTGAAGACGGTGCCGTCGATGTCGATGATGTGGATGGGATAGGCGATGTGCATGGATCATGCTCCTTGTTGGTTCATAATCTCATGATGATTTTCCTTTCTTCCGATGGTTGCCTGTTCTCGTTTCTCAGAGGAACCAGTTCTTCCTGATGCTCACGGACCAGCCTGTAGCACGGTCGTAGAGTACTGCGTCCTATCCCGTCTTGCCCCAGACGTATCTCTCGCCCTGATAGGGCAGTCCGTAGCGCCATGGACGCTGCAGCAGGATGATGCCCGGATTATAGACGGGCGGACTCGGCTTCTCCCTGACCCGACTATCCCGCGGATCTATGACGACCCGGCCGTCACCGTCGTAATTCCTGACGGGCACTCCGTCCTTGACGATCTCCTCGACCGGCCTCCCCTCGTAGCGAACGGTGGGCACCTGACCGTAGGGCTGCGCCTTGACGGAAGGGGCGATGCACATGGCGCAGGAGAGAATGATTCCGATGTGTGTCTTCATGGACGCGATCATGCCCGCTTTCTCATTTCATGGACGTGAATCCTCGTCCGGCTGGTCGTCTTCGTTCCGTCTTTCGCGATCCTCATTGCATTTGCGATGGGCGGCGACGAGGTTCGGAGGGCCGTCGAGCCCTCCGTCCTCGAAGCGGATCACGTGCTCGAACGTGGCGAGCCAGGCAGCGGGTCGCCTGTCCTCCTCGCCATCGGGGACTTCGCCGAACGATCTCGAGCACCAGTGGCACAGACCATCCTGCTCCTCGATGAGCCGCTCCTTGAGTTCGGGCGGATGTCTCAGGCGTATCCGACGCCCCCATGCATCGTATTCGGGTTCGTCCGGTCTCCGCCACTTGCGCTTGGGAGGCGGTCGTGTCGGCTTCATGCCGCGATGGGCAGGCCGAAGTCCGATGCCAGATCGGGACGCATGCGCTCGACCTTGGGGAAGACCATGTTGCCGTTCTCGTCGAGGCCGTAATGGCTGACCTCGACCACGTAGTGATCCATCATGGTCATGACGGCGTGGCGATCGAAACGCTTGTCGAACGATCCGACGCGACCTGCCTTCACCAGTTTGCCGTTCTCGTCGTAGCGTTTCACGTCGAGGCTGCCGGCGCCGAGCGAGGGATCGCCCTTGTTGGGGTTCCAGCCGGTGACGATGAGGTCCTCGGTCTGGCGGATCTTGACCTTCCAGGCCCGGCCGCGCTTGGTGTTGCCGTTGAGGTTGAGCGCGTGCGGCGCGGTACGATCCCAGAAGACCAGGCCTTCCATCTTGCGCCGCTCGATCTCGGCGAGCATGCCGTCGTAGTCGCGGATGTGCTCGAGATCGTATTCGACCCCCATCGTGGAGATCGGCATGGAATTGTAGACCTGCATGAAGTCCTTCACACGCTGGAAGCGATCCTCGTAGGGGTTGCAGGCATCACTGCCGTCGAGACGCAGCATGTCGAAGGGCGACACGAAGATCTCTTCGGGGTCATCGTTCAGCGCCCTCTGGAAGCTGTAGGTGCCCTCCTCGAGCGTATGGGCCTCGACGTCGAACATCCACCCTTGGGGCGCGCTCTTGAAGGCCCATACGACATGTCGCAGCTTGTCGGTCCAGTCGAGCGTGCCGTTGCGCGAGTAGATGCGGGTGTTCTCGCCGGCGGTGATGACATGAGCGCGGTTGCCGTCGCGCTTGCGCGTCCCGATCAGCTGGCCGCGCTGCCACATGCGGTTGAATTCTTCCGGTTCGATCGTCTGCACCGGCTTCTGAAGGGCCCAGCCCTGGGGGAAGAGGGTCATTTTTCCACTCCTGTGTGATTTCATCCTGTATGCATGATCTGATGGAACAGGCCGTCAGGCCACGCTCTCCACGCCCGCTGCCGTCAGGACGTGCCGCGGCGCTCCTCTGTTGAGGGCTATCGACACCTTCCCGTCCTTCTCCTCGGCCCTGCTCGTCCACGCTCCGATGAGGTAGGGGTGATCGATGATATCGCTGGCCTTCATGACGACGTCCCTGTCCGTGAGCTTCAGACGCAGGGCCTCCGGGACCATCTCCTTGCGTATCAGTATCCCTCCGCGTCCGAAGCTGTAGCCCTCGCCATCGTAGTTGGCGGCCAGGATCACGGTCCGGGAGGCGATCTTGCGGTAGTGGACCTCGACCGACCGCTTGGGCGACGGCCATTGGCACTTGAAGACCGTCGAGTCGTATTTCTCGACACGTCCGCACAGCTCATGCATCCTGCGGGCGGTCGTGCCGGTGTTCGTCTCGATCCATTTCAGCAGTTCGGCCATCCCTGCGTCGAGCAGGGGATCGCGCATGCTCGCCCGCTGCATTCCCATAGCGACCGTCTGCCTCATGTCATCGCCTCGATGCCCGTGGAAGTGAGGACGTGTCTCGCGGGTTCGCGGTAGATGGACAGGAGCAGGTTGGTGTTCATCTCTCCGTCGCCCGCCTTTGCCCCCGTGAGATAGGGGTGATCTATGATGGTGCTTGCATCAACGATGCCGTCTGGATCACATAGGACCGTGAGACTGGTCTGGGTGAGGGCCTTCCTCCCGATCACGAGCAGATCGTTCGTCAACGTCCAACTCTTGCCGTAGATGGTGGCGATGAGGATCATCCTGCCCGAAGGATCTTCTGGATCGTCGCGGTGACTGATCTCGATCCAGTCGTCAGCCGACCTTTTCCTCTCATAGACCTTGGCGTTATCCCCGGTGGTATCGAGGCATTTCTGATGGATGTCTCTCAGGATGCGCGGTCTGGTCTGTTCCAGCCATCGTAGTAGCGCGACCATGCCGTCATCGAGAAGCGGGTCGCTCCTCTTCATCGTGTCTCCCCTTCATCGATCTCGATGCAGTGGCGATCCGCATATTCCATGACGCACCTCCTCGTCCGCTCGTCGACCTCGCTTCCGATGCGTATGCCCGTCAGCTTGCCGTGCAGTTCGCGGATGTCTCCGATGACGAACGCCTCGTCAGGGTCGTCGAGCGATGCCTTCACTGCTCGGGCACGCATCTCGGGAAGGCTCTCGACCGCCATGAGGCGGCGCCTGTCATAGGCGTCGGACATCAGGAATATCTCGTGTCCGTCGATGTCGCAGATGTGATTCGCGAGTCGGGTCCTGTCGACTGTGAAACCGATCCCCTCCCCGCTGTGCGCGTTCCAGTTCTTGCCGGGAATGCCGAAGGAGAGACCGGTCTTGGGGTATATCTTGTCGAGACCGCTGATCTCATGGGGGATCCAGTGTCGCACGCGTCCGATCATGGCATCGCGCCTGACATACTGGGAGGCCGCCTTGTGATCCACCCACCGTATGAGGTGTGATGAATCGAACGCCTGCATCATGCCTCGAGGATTTCCTGGATCTTGCGCTGCCCCTCGACGTAGGACTGGAAGCTCTCCCTGATCGGGGTCGCCCATGCCAGCGCATCCTCGCGGTAGGTGGTGTCCGGATCGTGGTATTCCGGAGCGGTCAGACCGGTCTCCTCGAGGATCGTCTCGGCCGCCTTGCCGATACTGCCGCCGAAGACCTCGTCATAGACCGCGCTCCAGTCCTCGTCGTTCCCCGCCATGTTGAAGGCGACGCCGCAGACCGAATCGAAGGCTGCGATCTTCGAGATCGTGTCGAGGCGCTTGAAATCGGGCGTGGCGAGCGCCGAGGTTATGCCCTTGATTGCCGACATGGCTTTTCCTTTCGATTGGGATTCACAGAAGGCCGAGCTGCTGAGGCCCTTCCTGCTTGCTGGTTGTCTGGGTGGTCTGCTGGACGGCTTCCACCGGTCCTGCTCCTTCGCCCCATCTACCGAGTTCCACGCCGATTGCCACTCCCAGCGCCCGGAAAGGTGCTGCGACGATCGACTGCCCGAGCATCTCGTGTGCTGTCGTGATGCCGAGACCCTCGATCATCTCCTCCGGGGTGCCTTTTATGCGGGCGTGCTCCACCGGGGTGAACTGGCGCAGGAGCTTCGGATCGGTGGGGTGACGCAGCTTGGGTTCTGTCGAGCGGATCTTGGCGTAGCCGCGACCGATTGTGCCGACCTTCGTGTCCTGCGGGCCCAGGATCTGCATCCGGAAGCCCTTGCCTGCTATGCGGTCCCGCGTTTCCTTGTCCTTCAGGTAGCGCATCTCGGACCACAGACCCGAATCGGGCGGGACGTCCTCGAGGATGTCACCGACGGTGATCTCTCCCTGACCGCCCTTCTCGATGGCCGAGAGGATGTCGGCCTTCATGCCCCGGCTGGTGGCGAGCAGGGCCATCCGGTGGCGATGTTCCAGGCAGTCGAAGTCTTCGCCCTTGAGGATGACGTGGACGACGTCGTACTGCCATTCGCGCAGCTGGTTGCATAGGATCGAGAAGCTCGCGGAATCCGCATACTGGGGCACGTTCTCCACCAGGACTACGGATGGATTGGTCGCGGCGACGATGGCGAGGAATCCGACGACGAGATGTCCCGCGACCGGATCGTGCTCGGGCATCGCCAGCTTCTTCTTGGATCGTCCCGCGATCGAGTGTGCGGTGCAGGGGATGCCTGCCTCGAGGATGTCCACCTCCTCGATTCGTCCGATGGCGTCGCGGTCGAAGGCGAATTCCTGCAGCGGCATGTTGATGGCGACGGTATCGTCATGCCAGGCAGGATTGCGCGCCGCGCACAGGTCCTGGTATTCCTGGTCGATCTCGACCGAGAAGGCGAGTTCGCTGGTCCTGCCCGCATGGGCGAGACCCTCGTGGATCGCGTGACTCAGGACACCAAGACCGGTCGAGACCGATCCGGCGCGCAGGGGCAGATGCGCATCGAGACGTGATTTCGTTCGTTGCTCGCGGCGCTGGCGCCGCGCCTCGACGGCGGAAGGCTCGATCGTCAGCGTTCCCTTGGTGAAGTCGATTCGCAGCGTCTCGATGCCCTCGAAACTGCGCAGGATGCCGGCATTGGCGATGTCGATGATGGGATCCTCGTTGCCGCGACGCTTGCGCCGACTGACGGTGCGGTCCCCCTGCGCGTCTAGCGCTAGGACGATCCTCTGCGCATCGGCGTCGATCGTCATCCGGTAGCGGGACTGCGGAAGGAATCCGGCTGCCTCGAGCTTCCGCCCCTCGATCCAGATGCGTGGATTGCCGCGCTTGTCACTGGCGAGCCTGGTGGTGGAGATCGCGTTGGCGTTCATCAGAATTCTCCTGGATAGATGGGTGTGTCGCGATTGGGACGTGGCGTGTCCTCGTAGATCGGGACGACGCGTGGATAGCCGCGGTTCTGCATGGCCTTGCCTCGTCGCACGAGAAAACGGCCCGCTCTCTCGAGAAGGCGTCCGAATCGATCGATCATGTCGTGGTTCCTGGTTCTGTGTGCTGTCATGTTCGCCGGCGGTCGTCATGCGACCGCCGGGCTCATTGTGTGATGGGGTGCGGGACGGGCTCGTCGAGCTGCAGGCGCATCCTCCAGTTCGCGCTCCCGCGTCGCCGCAGCGAGACGACGACCCTTTCGGCGAGATGGGGAAGGGCCACGATCTGGTCGACCGTGCGTCCGGTCACACTGGCCTGTATGCATTCGGGCAGGTCGCGCAGCACGATCTCGGTCTCCCTGATCCTCCAGTCGTCGCTCGTGATCTCCGCAGAGAACCGGTGGAGATGGAAGTCGTAGGAGATCTGGGTCCGCGTCCCCTTGCCGAAATGATCGGGAAGCCCGTTGAAGAACATGACCTCCTGCGGAGCGTTGAGTATGCCGTACCTGTTCGGGCGCTTGTTGCCGATCCGGTCGTGCAGCTTCATGGCGAGATCGTGCCATGCGCGTTCGATGCCGATCTCGATCAGCGCGGCATGGGCATTGGGGAGGGCCGTGATCGGCGTGCCCGGCTTGCGTTTCGGCATCGCGTTTTCCTCTCGCTCAGGGATTCTCTTCGTCTAGGAGCTTCACGTAGGCGATACCGGCATTGCGCCATTCGCCCATGGACCGGGGGATATCCGCAATGGCTCCGTCCCTGTGGCTGCCCGACAGGATCAGGATGGCCCCGTCTCCGCTCAGATCGATGTCCTCGATGCACCGGCCTTTCAGGTAGTGCAGATCCATGATCTCGGTCGCCGGGAAGGATCCCTCCGTCAGTCTTTCCCGGTATGCGTGGAGAATGCTCGATGGTGTCCCGATCACGCTGATCGTGTCGTCGTCGATCCTCCACTTGAGCGGTGCGGAGGCCGAGGTAAGGCGTGCATGGAGCCAGGTCGTCTCCTGTCCCGGGTCCTTTTCGATCCGCCATTCGATCTTGCGCGTCGAGCCGCTGATGGAGCCTACCGCGTTCCTGATGCGGTTATCGATGCCGGCATGACGCAGATTGTCCATGGCGTTGCTGCAGGTCATCATCGCCTGCCTGGGGGCGCTGGCGGCCTCGATCATGAGGAGATGGTGTGCGGCTCTCGTCAGTAGCACAGGTCCGCCTCCTCGTGGGTCAGCAGGAGGTTCCATTCGTGATCGAGCAGGTACAGGGTCGAGCCCGCTCCCGCGTCCACGACCCTGGTGATCCGGACCCCGTCGAGGAGCTCCATGTCGACGACCTCGCGTGCATCGAAGCCGGCGGATGCCCTAGCCTGGTGCTGCGTGCGTTTCGTCTCCGGCACGCCGTGTATGGTCATCGAATGGGCATCGATGGCGAGGATGGTCGTGAGGTAGGTCACCGCCAACGTGACCTTGTCCATGTCCGCCTCGAGGAAGAACTGCAGCGTGGCATCGCCGCAGGGCATGGAATGGATCATGGCGGTGATGGTATCCTCGCTGGAACCATCCAGTTCCTCGTCGATCCTGGCGAGCAGCGTGGCGTCGAGCTTTCCATCATGCCTGCGGCCGATGTCGAGCATGCGCTTCGTCCCCCGCGTCATTCCGATCTTCATGGATTTTCCCTTCATCCGTGTTCCTGCTGTCTCCCGATCCGTGTCGGGCTCTCATTTCGTCCATCCCTCGACGACTGGCAGATCCGTGGCCGGCCTGTCCGCACACGGCGCCAGGTCGAGGATCATCCGATTACTCATTCCGGTGCGTACTGCGATGACGCTGCGGTTCTCGAGGACGCCGAAGGGGCCGTCCTCTATGACCTTCCGGACATCGAACGGGACCTTCCCCGACAGGGAGGTGATGATGGTGCTGGGCACTCCGGGGATCGTCACGAGATGGCTCTGGATGGTGATGTTCCCGGAAGGGTCGGTGATCAGCCAGCGCGCATCGAGAGTGGCGACGCCATCCTCGACCGTGACGGCGTATTCGAGGTCGTATCGACCGGACTTCTCGCGCCTGATCATCCTCGGACCCTTGCGCTGCCCGCTCGCCATCTCCCGGGCGACGTGATGGGCGTCGAGCGTGATGCTCTTGCGGGCTCCGTGGTCCTGAGACGTGCTGTGTTCGAGGGCGAGGCGCGCCCAATGGGTTACGAGGACCTTCACCGGCATCATCGGATGGTCTCGGCGGTCTCGGACCACGTGGGCCATTCACGCACCTGTGCGTGCGTCACATAGGCGATCTGCAGCCAGATCTTGTCGCGGTCGGCATCGATGTGGCCTTCCGTGATGCTGCGCGCGTCATCCGTCATGAACGAGACGACGTCCTTGACGAGCAAGTCGCCTTCCTTGGCCTTGGATAGTGTCGAATTCATCTTGGCGTGAGGCATGCCGACGATGGAGATGAGAGCTTCACCGATGTAGGTGGCACCGCCATCGAGCGTGATCTGGCCGCAGAGGGCCGGCACGCCGTCCTGGAACCTCGCTTCCAGTCGGTATTCGATGCCCGCCTGCTCGTGGACGTAGTTCTTGGCGCCCATTTCCTCGCAGCGATTGGCGATGGCGTCCTTGATCGCCGAGAAGGCATGCCGCCTGTCCGTAGCGGAGAGGCCCTTCAGGACGGAAAGGACCTTCCGTGCGACTGGCCCGACATGTGTCGGCGCTCCGGCGTGAGTCGAGGTCCTCTTCACATCCAGTCCCCTGTCCATGTCCTGAGGCCATCGTGGGTCAGCGCCCCGGCCCTGTTATCGCTTCTGAGGTCGGACACCAGGAGAGCGAACCAGGGCGGTCCCTCGTCGTATTCGTCGTGATCCTCGTCCGTCTCCACTCCGGTGTAGCGCATGCTCTCCCAAGGAGCCGTCATGACGGCTCCCACCTGTCCGAGAGTGCTTCCGACCTTGCTCGCGAAATCCATCTTGAACGACTCGGGGATGTCCTTCAGCCAAAGACGGCCGCTCGACATCTGCCATGCGGAAGTATCCAGATTGAAGAGGAGATCGGCATCGCCGTTCTTCAGGATCATGTTGCAGGAGAGACGGATGTCCCCGATGGCCACTTCCGACAGATGGATGATCTTCTGGATGCCTCCCTGATCGCTCGTGAATGCATTGTGGGCTGACCTATGGATCTCCCTCTCGAGACCGGGGAAGCGATCGCGCGCCATATGGAGCCCGATCGCGCCGAGCAGGGATACGGGGAATGCGTTCATGTCGGCGCTCCTACGCGAAGATGAGACTGATGGCGCAGCCGGTTACGATCAGCGTGCGAAGAGCCTCGACGAGGCGGCCCCTCATGTGATCGCGTGACGTCGTGTCCAATACTGTCTGGATGATGCCCATGTTCGGGTCCTTTTCCTTCATTCGGATGTCCTCCCGCGTGGAGCGAGAAGAAAAAATTCCTGTCCGTCGTATTTTCCGCTGGACACGGATTCCCATCCTGCATATCATTCGCCGCATGTTCACGAAGACCATCCTCTCGCAACGATATTTGCGACTATCGGAATCATCCCTTCAGGGGTGAGGTCTTGACGCGCCTCACCCCGTTAATACGGAGGGTGGCGCAGGATGGCTGCAAACCGGATTCGAAACCCGGGCCTACCGAAAGGTAGAGAGTTCGACTCTTTCACCTTCCGCCAGTTCACATGAAGGCGTCAGTTCCCCTCTCGGGATCTGACGCCTTTTTCGTTTCATCGCTTTCAAGGTTCAACGGGTAGTCAAAGCCATACTGGATTTGCGCAACCGGACTGTAAATCCGGTCCTCGAAAGAGGGGGAGGTTCGATTCCTCGGCTGCCCACCAAGTTTAGGAGAATGAGTATCGGATGCATGCAATGACGCGAGAGTGGCGGAACCGGTAGACGCGCCCGCTTTAAGCCCGGGTGTCCTCGTGGCGTGGGGGTTCGAGTCCCTCCTCTCGCATCATTGCCGATAACGGATCGCGGAGTTGGCGGAACTGGTAGACGTCCCTGCTTCAAACCCAGGCGCTCCGGATGGAGCGTGAGAGTTCGAATCTCTCACTCCGCACCGGTCGTCCTTTCGATTTATGAGATTGCCCGATTGGCGAAGCTGGTAGACGCGCTGGATTCAGGATCCAGTGTCCCGTGAGGGACGTGCAGGTTCGAAGCCTGCATCGGGCACCAATATACAGGACGGTTCAAGCGACCGTGGCGAAGCTGGTAGACGCGCGACGTTGAGGTC